>JBHLOD010000223.1:0-3795 GCA_048940825.1 Promethearchaeota archaeon
CCGGTAGTACTTCTCGTCGGCTCCCTTCTCCTCTCTCTCCTGTCTATCTTACTGGTGTTCTTCGTCAGTAGATTGCGTGGTGGGAGATTCGCAGCTGCAATGAGCGCTCGTCACTATCAACTTTTGACTGTCTTATTCCTGGAAATCCTTGCTGCGCCGATGATCATAATCGTCGGAATGGGAGGATGGATGGAACCTGAAGTCTACTGGGCTATTGGTTCAGTTCTGTTCAGAACGTGGGGTCAGACTGGCGCGGTGTACGTTCAGGGACCCATTCCGTCCTATTACATCCCATACTATTCAACCGGACTCATCACTATTGGCCAAGTGTTCACGATAGTCCTCATCCTTGTGCTTACGGGGAATGCTTGGAGGCTAGAACGTGAAGGCGCATCTCACGGGTCCAAGCGGCACAATCTCATTTGGCTGATTCTTGTGGTGGTATTCATGGCGGGATCCACCTATCCGACACTCTACAGCCCTTGGTTTGAATTCCTCAGAATTCCGTTTCCAATTGGCCCATTCCTCGTCTACTTCACTGCGAGGTATGTTCAGCAGGGACCCTCTACTACGTCAGAGCCTGTGAAATCAATGTGGCGGCTGAAGTGTCCACATTGTGACGCTATCTACACCTACGACGAAAAAGAAGGAACGGAACGGGGCGTTGTAAGATGTCAGAATTGTGACAGGGAATTCGGTCCCATTGTTGACAAGCAGGCCTCTGAGTCTAGTTCTGAAGAAGACGCTCAATGACCATATCGTAGTCATCGTAAGATCTGAGTCCAGGTATCTTCCCAACGGGCTTCCCGTCTTTGAAGCCGATTACCATGGGTACAGACTGAACGCCGAACTGGGCAGTGGCACGCGGGTTGCGGTCGATGTCAATCTTACCAAAGAATACCTTCCCGGTGTAGTCCGAGGCCAATGTGGCGAGAATAGGAGCTAGCATCTTGCACGGCTGACACCAGTCACCAAAGAACTCAACAAGCGCAGTCTTAGTCTGTTGGAGTGTAGGCCACAAGGTGGCATCGGTAAGAATGGTTACGGTCCCTTTGGCCATCGGCTCTTCGACCTTCGGTTGCGCTGCGCGTTCCATCATCAGCTGCATCTTTCTTCGTCGAATCTCTTCGAGTTCGTCATCATTCAGCATGTGGGAATCTCCTCGACCGGCTGTGCAACTCTCTTGCACATTTGATATGAACTCTTCGGTATGTAACGCGAGAGCAATAGCATGCATAGTTGAGCTTAAATCTAGCGTGCAATGCCTGAGCAGCCACAACGGTTGATGTTCTCCCATGACAGTGAATCCCCGAAGGTACTACGTGCTCATGATTGTTGCTATGTTCTTCTGGGGCGGTTCGTGGGTATCAGCGAAGATTCTCGTGGCGATCGCACCACCCCTCACCATTGGCTTCTTCCGATTCCTAATAGCAGGGGTTCTCTTCGCTCTCTTGCTTCCTGCACTGGGCATGAAACCCTGGAAGCTGTTCAATCGCGACAACGTGAAGATACTGTTCCTGGCAGGCCTGACAGGCGTCTTTGGGTATGGTGTGCTCTTCTTGACAGGGATGAGGTTCACAACAGCCGCACAGGGGTCAATCATCGCCGGTTTCAATCCGGCCTCAGTGAGTCTATTCGCGCACATTATTCATGGAGAACGACTCAGAAAGAGATGGCAGTATTCGGGGTTTGCCCTTGCATTCACGGGAGTGGTCTTTGTTGTGGGTGTGCAGGCACTCATAGACTTTCAGCTGGACCATCTTGTGGGCAATCTTATCATTGTAGGAGCCATGCTCTTGTGGGGCCTATACTCGTCTATCGGCAAGGAAGCGATGAAGACAATGTCGGCCACAGAGGTAACAGCAGGAGGTGTGGTCTTCGGCTGCGTACTCTTCGGCTGTGGAACGCTGACTGAAGAGGTATGGTCATTGCCCGCTCTGTACGATATAGTCTTCTGGATCAATGTACTCTATCTCGGGGCTTTCGTGACCTTTGTGGCCTTCCTGTTCTACTTCGAAGCAATCAAGAATATCGGAGCCACAAGAACTGGAGGCTTCATCAATCTCGTACCGGTATTCGGCACGACACTCTCCGTCCTGATTCTGAATGAACAGATCTATTGGACGTTCCTGCTAGGCATCGCACTTGTCATCATCGGTATAATCACAATCAACCTGCCGGATAGGAATAACAAGAGAAAGACAGAATCTACAGGATTGGCGGAAGACAGATAACAGTCACTCCCATGCGGACCGCCTAGAGCCAATGGTGAGTGCTTGAAATGGACTCCTATGAAAGACTGATGATTCGAGCAAAAGACATTGAAGTCCTTGACTCCGCGCGGGGCATCGTTGACTGGGACTTGGAAACCTACATGCCTCCTGCTGCCATAGGGCTACGAAGTGAACAGCTTTCTTTGCTCAGTCGGCTACTACATGAGATGTGGTCCTCCCCTGAAGTTGGAGATTTGCTCACCCAACTAGAGATGAGGAGAGAATCTCTCGACAAAGTCCAGAAGCGAAATATCTACCTTATGCGAAGGAAACATGACATCGCCATCAGGATTCCATCAGATCTTGTTGGGAAGCTGTCCAAGCAAAAAGCAATCGCAACAGATGTCTGGAAGAGGGCAAAGGCGACCAGTGACTGGAAGTTGTTTGAACCTGAACTCAGGAAGCTGATTGACATGGCCGTAGAGCGAGAAGAGATTGCCATGGAGGTCAAGGGTATCTCAACTGTCTACGATTCGATGCTTGATGACTATGAGAGAGGCATTACCGCAGAAGAAACAGCAAGAGTCTTTCGACAACTCCGTGACCGACTCGTGCCGCTTGCTGAGATATGCGCTGAAGCCTCACAAGCTGTAGAAACTGACTTTCTTTCAAGGGAGGTGCCCATAGACGTACAGAAGAGAGTGGCGACCGATATCGGAGAACTCATTGGATATGATACCACATCTGACAAGGCCCGTGGAAGAATCGACGAAACAGTCCACCCGTTCACAACAGGTTATTTCGATGATGTAAGGGTCACGGTTCATTATTATGAGAACAATGTGCCCGCAATGATTTACGCAATGCTTCACGAGGGAGGTCATGCAATCTACGAACAGAACTTCAGTAGAAACTTCATGTATCAGCCTGTAGGAAACGCGGCGAGCTTCGGAATGCACGAATCCATGTCAAGGTTCATTGAGAACATAATCGGCAGAACGCCCGAGTTCTGGGAGTATTATCTACCACGACTGAATGAGATTACAGGTGGGGCATTTGGCGGCATCGGTCTAATGGACTTTGTGAGGGCAACGAATCTTGTCAGACGTTCGAAGATCAGGATTGAAGCAGATGAGGTAACCTATTCTCTTCACATCATCATCCGGTTCGAGATTGAACGTGAACTCTTCTCAGGCAGAACCTCCGTTTCTGAGCTACCTCAAGTTTGGAATGAGAAATACGACCAATACTTGGGTGTTGAAATTGAGAATGATGGAGAAGGGGTACTACAAGATACCCATTGGGGAAGCGGCCTGTACGGATACTTCCCAAGCTATGCCTTGGGAAACATCTACGATGGTCTATGGGTTGAGAAGATGAAGAGTGAGATGCCGGAATGGAGAGGATCTCTGGTAGCTGGGAAACTGGGCCCTATAATTGGATGGCTTGCAGACAACATCCAAAGATGGGGCGCTCTATATGACCCCAAAGAACTTGCAAAGAAGGTATGTGGCAAGGAGATTGATGCAGGCCCATTCCTCGACTATCTTGGAGAGAAATACAGACAGATGTTCGATGTCTA
>JBHLOD010000224.1:0-3793 GCA_048940825.1 Promethearchaeota archaeon
CCCCCAGAAACTGGAGAAACCGGCCTTCAGAGAAATGGAGAATTCTGTTCTGTAGTCATAATGAAGAAGAGATGAGTTTGCCACTCACTGCATCCCTGGAGTGTCTACATCTTTATACCATTTCTTAGATGTCCCCACTTTCGCCCGCATCTTCCAACCGCGACTCTTGGGCTGGCTCTCGAACCTCTCGAGAATCTCTTCGATTCTGTTCGTAAGAGTCTGCTTGTCCTCTTCGCCAAGTGTTTCGAACTCCCGTGCAAGAGAGGCCAGCTTCCTCAGATTTGTGGTCACCGTGTAGTAGAATCCCCATTCCTTGGAAAGAATCCCAGCAATATAGTCCACATTGATCATGTTATCATCAGTGTCGCCGATATCATGTTCCAGAATCAACATTGTTGTATCGATGATGTCTTTCTGACTGATCTTCACAATCTGCATCTTCTGTAGCAGAAGCTCGGCGAGTGGTATTGTTGGAGAGTCGACTTCGAGCCGCTTCTTGAACTCTATCTTGTGACACATCTCCAGTCTATCCAGAAACACATCGACATGGCGTCCACTAGATTCGTGCAGGAATATCATGCGACCCCCCATAGCGAAGCTGAACGAGAGCAGTTTTCTCTTGTACCCCTGACTCTCAAAGAACTTCTCTATTCTAGAGCTCTGTTTCTCATATGCCACGAAGTCTATGTCAGTGATCTTCCTTCCGAGTTCTTTGTGAAGATGAGCATGATCAGGACTGTGAAGCCTGATTGCGATTGCCCCCATCAATCTCAGGATGATGCCTTGTTTGCCTGCCTCTTCGACGATTCTTAGGGCTTCTACCACGAAGCCCTTTTGGAATTCGGCATCTCCTTCCATTCCTAGACCTTCATATGACCGCGAGTTTATAGGGCGCGTCCTGTAACGTTTAAATATCTATTTCGGTCGCCAGCCTGCGGAGGTTTAACTTTGACGCGACTTTTCTTCGCCTGTGACGCCCATGGGAGCATTCCAGTACTTCGAAAGATGGTGCGAGTCCATGAAGCCTACAACTGTGACTTCGTGATGATGTGCGGTGATCTCACCGGCAAGGCCATAGTTCCCATAGTGGAGGAGAAGCCCGGTAGATGGTGGTCGTCACCTTGGGGGACCAAGGAAACATACAAGTCGGAGAAGGATGTCGACCGTGCGAAGAACATCTACGAGAAGCGGGGCTTCTACTGGTTCATGACAACAGAACCAGAGCTTGAAGAACTCCAGTCTGATAAGGAAAGAATCCAGAGCCTATTCAAGGAGCTCATGCTTGAGCGCATCCAATACTGGATTGATTTGATCGAGGAGAAGGTTCCCGACCACATCAAGGTCGTTGTGAGTCCCGGCAACGACGACTCAGAAGATATTGATGAAATGATCAAGAAGAGTTCCAGAATCATCTTCCCCCTCGAGCGAGTCGTAGATATCGACGATACATACCAGATGATATCCTCTGAGTACGTAAACTCAACTCCCTGGGACACTCCACGTGAGTGTCCAGAGGAGGAGCTGAAGGAGAGATTGGAGGTCGAGTTCGGTCGAGTGGAATCGCACGAAAACTTGCTTTGTAACTTCCATGCGCCTCCCTACGGTACCGTTATAGACCTCGCACCGAAACTGGATGAGAAGGCTCAGGTCAATGTTCGATACGGTGCTCCTGAGATGGTTCCCGTCGGCAGCAAGAGCATCCGAGAGTTATTCGAGAAATATCAACCGCTTCTTGGTCTCCACGGACACATCCATGAGTCGGGCGGCATGGAGCATATCGGCCGAACACTCTGTGTGAATCCAGGGTCGGCCTATACACAGGGAATGCTCAACGCGTTCGTAATCGATCTGCCGGAGAAACCCGGTGACGAGGTAGTGGCTGTCAACGTGACAGCATGACAACGGAAATTGAGATGCTAAAGATGTCTAGAAGCGGCAGGACAAAGGGACGGACCAAAGACTCTGAGCTTGGTGAACCTGATCCCGATGATATCCGTAAGGCCATCTACCATATAGAAGCGTACAGGTCCCACATATTCTATAACCTCAGCTTCGTGGACAAGATGGTGGAGCAGGGAACTCTTGGCCAGACCTTCAACGAGAAATGGAAGAAGCTGCGGCGAAGACTGATCAGGATGGCACGCAGCGCCACATCCAATCCCAAGACCGTGCGTCTAGCCAAGTATCAATCGATCACAGAGGGTTTCTATCAAGTTGCAGTTCCTGTTGTGTTTGTCCTCATGATTGTTGCTCTCGTTGCTCCTGGCATTCCACTCATTGGGACCATAGCTCCCTACATCATGATCATCGCATTTGCCGCAATGATAACAGGACTATTGGGCCGCTATCTCATAGGTCTGCGCATTGCACGCAACATAGAGTCCTACTTCGATGAGAATCCAGAAGCACAGCAGCTCCGAATTGAAGAACTGAGGAATGTGATTCAGAGTATGATCAATGAGCTAAGACAAATCCTTTACTTGGCACAGGAGGACCCAGAGGAACACCTTGTCGGGCTTGGTCTTCTGGACTATGAACACATTGAAGTCGTGAAGGTGCCTCGGCCTTGGAGGCAGTACTACCTAGTGAAGGTGACATTCTGAGGACGAAGTGGCCCGCTCTTCTGGGGTCAGGCCCTCGACGAGGCACTTTAATTCCATCCCTGACTTTTCCAAATGTTAAAGGCAACTCTTATATCACGGGGAATCTGCATAGGCTGATTATCTTCTCCGATATGCCATCGGGGAAGGGAACGCAAAATAGAGGGAGAGATAATTGTCAGAAGTACTCTTTCTTAGGCCAACTTCAGGGCTAACCAAGTACTTCGGTACGTGGACCTCCTTGTTTGCAATTTTAGGCGCAAGCATGGGGACGTATCAATGGCTCTTTGTTGGCATTCTTCAAGACATGTACCCCGGAATCAATGCAGGTGCAACCTGGGGGATTGGCATGGCCTTCATGTTACTCTATACGGTCATGATGACCCTTCTTTCGATGGCTATGCCACGATCTTCGGGATTGTATCAGATATCTGCTCGGGGCTTCAATCCTGTAGCGGGAACTATCGCAGTATGGCGAGGTATCATAGCGAATCCAATCATTAAGACAAGCGAGTTTTACCTCTTCCTTGTTTTCTTGGGTGCGGCATTCACCCAGTGGGGAGCTGTAACCAGCAACGCAGCAATGCAGGGACTTGGTGCAACATTCTCCACGCAAGAACCAATGGTACTCGTCGTAGTTTCGATATTCCTGATGGCGGTTTTCTCAATAGTAGCTTACTTAGGGCCGTTACTCAAGATGGAACCGCGAATCCAGATGGCTGGAGGCGTCTTCTCTACAATCGGCTGGATTTTGGCGTTAGCCGTATTGGTCGCAACGCCAGCCGCCGCTGTACAGACTCGCTGGGACGCCGTCTGGGGAGCAGGAGCATATACAGAAGTGCAAACGGTAGCAGCCGCTGCAGGATACGCGCCGGCTGCGTTTAGCTTAGAGATGACGCTGCTAGCTACCGTTTGGCCGATAGGACTCACGTGGCCATACCTCATTCTTCTATACGGTGGAGAGGTATCTGATCCGGCCAAGAACCTGTTCCTCACACAGCTGCTTGGTGGGCTGATTCTAGCTGGAATGCTCACGGCTGGTGCGGGCCTGTTCCAGGGAGTCTTTGGTAACTTCTCAAGCGAGTATGCTTTTGCGGCAGGATCAGGAGGCCTAACGATGACGGGCGTGTTCCAAGGAGGATTAGGAACGTTTACTGCTGTGTTAGCAGCAAACCCAGTAATATCGGGTTGGA
>JBHLOD010000225.1:0-3779 GCA_048940825.1 Promethearchaeota archaeon
TCTGGGACCAGACACACGGCCAAGTCGATGCCTTTGTGCAAGTGGCTGGGACTGCTGGATCTATCATAGGCACCTCCAAGGTATTGAGAAGACACAACCCACAGGTGAGAATTGTCGCAGTTGAACCCGACGAATCCCCTGTTCTGTCGGGAGGGGAGGGTGGCTCACATGGCATAGAGGGCATTGGGACCGGGTTTGTCCCATCCCTCTGGGATGGCAGTCTAGTTGATGAAATCGTGCGAATTTCAACCGAGCAAGCCATGGAGATGGCTAGACGGCTGGCAAGAGAAGAGGGGCTCTGCGCAGGCACCTCATCGGGAGCAAATGTGGCTGCTGCAATCCGGATTGCCAAGAAGCTGGGACCTAGTGCTACAGTGGTCACGTTGCTCGTTGATTCTGGTGTAAAGTACTTGAGTACAAATCTCTACAAATCCAGTTAGTCTGGACCGAGGTAGGACTAGGGACTTGCAGAACCCAGAAGACGCCACTCGGATGCAAAAGAAAAGACAGAAGTCAACAAGATGCGTCTATTCATGAGGTTATGACCTCTCGTACTGCCCAAGTCATCGGGTTCATAGTTGTCCTTGTCATCATTCTGGGATTTTCTCCAGGGGAGGTGCTAACCCACGAGCGTATCAAGAAGGGTGGATCATTCCTGGGCCCGGGCAGTATAAGCAGATGGACCATACGTGGTAGTCAAGGCGACATGGTGGTATTCAGCTACGAGGCAGACTTTACGATAGTGGAATGCGCTCTAATCGAACTCGGGGAGCGTGACGTGGATGACTTCACACGTGATACTGACTTGCACGAAATAGCATGCTTCTACTACCAAGTCATGAAGCATGATGAGGTGGAACTGAGAATGGTTCAAGAATACGAGTTCCTTCTCTTCGTTAGGAACTTCGGCAATATCAGCCAAGAGTTCAGATACGAATGGTATAGCAGAAACCCAAGTCTGGACCTCCAGATCCATGCCATTATGAGGGTGGCCATCGTTACTCCCGTGGTACTCTGCGGCATATCAGTGCTCTTGTGCAAGAAGAGGCACGAGCAGCTGCTGAGGGCTCAGCGACCAGAGGAGTGGGATTATCATGATGACTAGTAGCACCAACTCGTCCAGATCAAGAGCAATCTTGATTCTTCTCTTCCTAGTGTCATTGGTCATACCTCACACTCTAGGGATTACACGTCAAGACTTCTATGACAACTCACATATTCGGTTCACTCTGGTTGCAGCACTTTGGACACTCATCCACGAGTTTGGGAGCACGATTGCGGGTCCATACAGCTATACTCTCTTTCCATTCCCCAATGAGCCAGCCCTCCTATGGACGGCTATATTCACCCCTCTTCAATTGTGCACATCATATGTCATATTCCGATTCGCAGAAGGGGCCACTGGCAGACCAACGGCCTCGCGTGTTGTAATGGCTGCCTTCGTCATCCAAGCCTTCTTGGCCGGTGCATTATGGTTCGGATATTCAGGTTACTTCTCTATGGTGATTCCGCTGCCAATCTTCCACATTGTGAGTGTACATATAGTGCATCGGAACGAAAGATAGCCTGCTCTAAACACGACCACTTGTTTGCTCAATAGTAAAAGTAGTCCTTCCAGATGTGGTACCAATAGTACCCATGCATTGGATTCCATTCCAGACCAATGCCTCTCATATGGTTCTGACGCACCTCAAACTGCGTGGGCTGATACATGTAGATACACGGCTGGTCGTCGGCCACCTGTGCCTGAATCATGCCGTACAGCTCCAGTTTCTCGGTTCTGTTTGTTGTCATTACAGCATCGAACACCCACTGGTCAACTTGGGAGTTGTTGTAGCCCGTGTCCTCCGTCAACGAGCCCTGTGAGTGCACCAATGGGAATGCAAAGTTGTGTGGGTCTGCATAGTCCGCTGTCCGCTCAATGAGCCACATGGGAAACTCGCTGTTGTCTTTCATTCGTTGGTAGTCATCCAATCCGACGGGATTAATTCTCACCTCTGGCACCGGGCTGATTCCACTCAAATCCGTGCCAGGATGCGCCATTACTGATTCAAGACCCTCCTTGACCAACAGACATGCTTGATACTCAATCGAGTTCGCAGGACTGAAGTAGAGGTCGATGTACCCTTCCATGGCGTTGATATCTATGACGAATGACGAGTTCTGCATTGCGAAGTTCCAATATGTGGACGCAGCAAGAACACTGTACTCCTCAGCCCAGTGGGAGGGGTCGTGGCCAAACATACCCTGAGGACTGAAGCCCTCAGCTTGGACTCCCCAACCTCCAAGGATTCTGCCTATGGCTGTTTCGTAGTCAAACGCGTACGCAAGGCACTTCCTGAAATCACGGTAAATGAATGGACTCTGGACCTCTTTCTGTACTCCGCCACGAGTGATATTGGTCGGATTGAAGTTGAATGCAAGCGCCGTCAGACTGTACCTGTATCCACCGGTGATGATGTCGAGGTCCTCGTCCTTGGAGCCGAGCGTGACATTGTCCCAGATCTCATCTGCATTTGCAGTTGGCCAGTCCACCGAGTCTGCATAACCCCTCCTGAGCATTGACATGCGGTCCTCTGTGTCTTCATTAGTCTTGTAGAAGACGTCTGTGATGGGTGGATCATAATCCGGAGGCCGGATGGCAGCCTCTTCTGCATCGGCTCTCCAATAGCCATCGACTAGATTCATTCTCATGAATTCGTTGGGTCTCCACTCGTCGAGAGTATATGGGCCAGTGCCACACGTGTGGTTCTCCATCCACGTGTGGACCTCGCCGTAGTCAACACCCCAGTGGGAGTCCATTGGGCCTGGGTCACTGTTAGGGTTGCCGAGCGCGTAACTTGGACTAATCATGGAACAGACTGGAAGAGCAAGAATCTGCAGAAATGGTGAGAACGGATCCTCGAGAACGAGCTGAATGGTGTATGTATCCAAGACCTCTATCGAGCCTGAGTTGTTGACCCAACTGTCAAAAGCGTTCCTAAACGCAGCCGATGATGTGCCATCTATCTTAGCTGTCTCTCCCAGAGCGCTGGCACCCTTCAACACCTCAGCCAGCAGCCAAGACAGTCCAAGATTGTAGGAGATTCTCAACGCTCTCTCGATATTCCACTTGACACAGCTGGCATTGAACGGAGTTTCATCATGGAATGTGATGTCCTCGCGCAATGATATGTTGTATCGTAGGCCGTCTGCTGAGATTGCTGGTGCTGTTGCAGCTAAAAGTGGAACCGTAGCTTCGGTAGTTTCAGACTCCCACGGGTAGGTGTACAATGTTTCATAGATGTTGAAGAGAAGCGTTGTACCAAGGCTTTCAGATTCCACATGCGGATCCATCGAGTCTGGATCACCAGCGGTTTCGAACACAAATTGGTCCCACGGGGTTCTGCCGTTGGGAGGGGGCAATGTAATCGACCCAAACACCCAGAATACCAAAAGGGCGATGATGAGAGCACTGCAGAAGAACCTCCAATTCAGAAACGAGAATGAAGATCCTGTTTCCTTGTACCTAGGATATGTATCCACTAGACTCCCTTCACCAACGTCATTTCTGCAACAAGCAGACCTAGTATACTACCAAGCAGCCCTTTATGAATTGTCTACTGTTGCACACTGCACATTGTCTTTTCCATTGTCATTGTTCATGGGCAGAAGCACCAGCTCTAGCCCCATCCCAGCTCTAAGTCACTGCGTCAAGAGAATCTGGCTTTCAATATCGAAAGGGAAATATGACTCGCTGCTGAATTTGTCTGCAGGATTCTGCGTGATGGGGAAAGAGA
>JBHLOD010000226.1:0-3779 GCA_048940825.1 Promethearchaeota archaeon
TTGTCTGATACCAAGACCCACAGATACCTGCCCTTAGGCAGGTAGGAGATGGAGTATCATCTAGGTCGATGCACGCGACTGACGGTCGGAGTGTCACTCCACGATGATTCGAGACCTTCGCGAGAGGAATACACCAACAGCTAGAACGGCACCTACCGCGGTTGCACCCACAATCAGTACGATTTCTACGGGTGCTCCTCCTCCGTTGCCATCTGCTGGAGCCTCTCCGATTGTGAAAACGTAGTCACTCTCATCAGATGCGGTACCGCCAAATCCGTCGTCCGCGACTACTTTGACGAGCACGGTTTCACAGTAGGGGATGCCGCTTATGTCCCAGTCAAAGTAGTTACCGGAGATCCCTGAGGCTAGTAGCTGCCATCCGGTGTCTGCTATGTTATAGGACGGTGTATACGTCAATGCATCACCATCTATGTCGAAAGCAGACCAAGTTATTCGAATGACATCAAGAAAGGATTCGGCTCCATTCGGCGATAATATCTCGATTGATGGGGCACGGTTGAGCACAATATACTCGAAGGGTCTACCATGTGGGTCTTTCCTTGTTGAATTTGAACCCTGTAGGTCCCACGCTTGAATGTACCAGAGGACACTCGTGCCGTGATGCATGGCCGGAATCGAAGCCTGCCAAGTTCCTCGATTGGCGATCTGCTCTGTCAGATTCACACTGTCCCAGTTTGTTCCTCCGTTGATAGAGTACCAGATGAGTGCCAACCGGATAACTCCCTCATCAAAGATATCAACTGTGACTTTGGGCACATCATCCCTGCAGGGAGCTATTCCATCGAAAGAGCTGTCATAGTCTATTGTTGGAAACTCGATGACAGGTGGGATATAGTCGAAGGTATTATGCTCGAGGGGCGAAGATGTCTTACATGCAATGGGGATTGGTCTGAAGATAGGGGTTCCAAATCGTATATCGACACCAATCTCTTGTGCGATATAGTCAGTCGGATCATCATCCCCAATACGATAGGACCATGCATCTGTGACGTATTCTTCCCAGTCGAAGTATGTCCCATAAGAAAGCTCGAAATAGAACGATATCCGTGCACCTTCAGTGAGAGGATGCAGCGGGTTAACAACCTTCAGAGAGGCCTCCTCACTGAGGGTGACATCAAAACCGAGGTAGAACAGACTGGAGTTCGTTTCTTCTAGAGTATAATGAAACTCAGCGCCTCCTGCAACACTCCTGTCTTTGAGCCAGTTCACACCATCCCACTCGCTGCTGTGTGCCGGATTACTGGCTCGCCAATCTTCAGGGACATGAAGGTCGCTTAGATAGACCTCTTCACTTCTCTCTATTTGATACCGAACAACCGGTTCCTCATAACCCCCGGTACCATTGAAGTATTCCCTGTAGACTGCAGTCAAATACCAGTATGTCTTCCAGACCTCTCCCCAGTAGGTGTCCCCATACCCTGGGCCTATGTAGTCTGGATTTGAGCTGTCTCTGCTTGAAGATATACCGGCGGTGTGTTTTGTTTCCATTCGAAAGTCAAACTTCGTACTGCCCTTGACTTCTACCCTACTAGAGCCACCAACGCCGATGATGGTTGGGAGTATTGGAGACGGCAACACAACCTCTTTAGTCTGTCCCAGTGTTATGGACACATGTGCTTCCACTCCGATAGACCAGCCCCACTCTCTCTCATAGCTTGAGTAGCTCTTATCGCCGCAGGGGTCATGGATAATTGAGTACAATTGAAGGCCATTGTAGTGTTCCCCAGTTTCAAGTAGTTCAGAAGCTTCGTATGTCAGTTTGGAAAGGGTAAGACTTAGACTATCGCTGGCGACTGGAGAGCCATCCCAGTATCCTTTCAGGACGGCCTCAACCGCTCCATCGATGTCTGCTGTGTATGGATCCAACAATGTTGAATTCTGTTCCCAGACACTTCCAAAACTTGTTCCATTGATTTCCAGTGTGACATTGTCAACTCCGCCCCAATCATATAGGAAATGGAACACCGCAGGTCCCATGGGGAAGATAATCTCCGCACCTTCGTCGGGAGAACGCCACTCGAGAAATGGCGCATCACGAGGCATACCCGATACTTCTCGTGAGTGACCGCTCTCCCCCACCAAGTTCACTGCTGCAACGTTATAGTAGTACAATGTGTTTGAAACTACCTCTGTATCATTGTATTCGGTCGTCAAGGAACTCCCGAGGTAGGTCTTGATGCCCCCTGAAGTTGTACCGCGATAAACGTTGTAGTGAGTTATGTATATGCCGCCATCGTCGACTGGTTTGTCCCATGTCAGAAGGTTGTGCTGAATACGCTGGTGAACATAGGGATTGTCTGGTGGGTCGGGAGGGCCCGCCTCCAAGTAGAGGAATATCTCCCAGTCACTATATGGGTAGCTGGTCTTATCACGACTTTGCCAAGTGACTTGACCTGCATCGATTTGTGATTCGTGATCCTCTAGTAAGTTGTCGGTGAGCTGTGTGATCGAAGCCCCATCGTAGAAGAATATCTCAGTGTCAAGACCATCAAACATCTCCCACGTGACTTGACCTCCATCGATTTCTGGTGTTGTATCACGGAACGAATTGTCGGTGAGCTGAGTGGTCGAGGTTCCATCGTAAAGGAATATCTCCTCGTTCGACTGAGTGATGACTGAACCTTCCCAAGTGACAAGACCGGCATCAATCTTTGGGGCCCAGTCTGCGAGTGAGTTGTCAGTGAGCTGGATGGTCGAGGCTCCATCGTAGAGGAATATCTCATAGTCCGAACCGTCCCACCCAACCCACGTGACTTGACCCGCATCAATCTGTGGATACTCGTCGTCTAGCCAGTTGTCGGTGAGCTGAGTGGTCGAGATACCATCGTAAAGGAATACCTCATAGTCCGAACCATCGAACCTATCATAACTATGCCACGTAACTTGACCCGCATCTATCTGTGGCTCACGGTCACTGATTTCGTTGTCGGTTAGCCGGGTTGTCGAGGTTCCATTGTAGAGGAATATCTCCCACCCATGTATGGGGACTTGGACATTGGCTTGACCTTCCCATGTTACAAGACCTGCATCTATTTGTGGATAGAGATCATCAAACGAGTTATCGGTGAGCTGAGTGGTCGAGATACCATCGTACAGGAATATTTCATAGTCCGAGCCATCACTCCCTTGCCACGTTATCTGACCAGCATCTATTTGTGGGTGCCTGTCATCAAATGAGTTGTCGGTGATCTGGGTAACCCTAGACCCATCGTAAAGGAATATCTCGTTGTCCGAACCATCCCAACCTTGCCATGTAATATGACCTGCGTCAATCTGCGGATTCACGTCATCGAACGAGTTGTTAGTGAACATGACCGCCTTGTACTGCTCACTTAGAACCACATTTCTCATTGGATTTGGATTGACCACATCATCCATTGAATCATTGAGTTGGCCCTCCTTGGATTCCAATCCATCATTTGCTTCCTGTTCTGCGAAAGGCACAAACAAACAGCCCAACAGCACAAACGCAAGGAATACTGTGAGAATCTTCCTTCTTAATGCAAAACTTCTGAGCACTCTCAATCTCTCTCCTCCTAATTCCAACTGACCTAGAATATCTAAGAATAAGACGGCGTTCCAGGGCTGTGTTCTCCCAAGTCCAATGTATCTAAGATACCATTGTCAGCCAATAGGCGCCGTATACATAGTCATCCGCTTGAGTTAAGCGTTTCGAGAGACATTGGTCAGATATTGAGCGTCGAGAGGCCCTTGAGTTTTTCAAATCATTTGAGGAGGATTGGCCTCCTCCTCCTCTT
>JBHLOD010000227.1:0-3767 GCA_048940825.1 Promethearchaeota archaeon
TGTTTCCTGCTACGTCGGCAACCACAATCGTGTAGTTGTACTCACCGACCTCGTGGCCATCGACATTGACGACGATGTCCTCTGTTGTGGAGTTCCAATCTCCTGAAACGAGGACTGTGTCATCTAGTAGAATCTGATAGCTTTCCGGATAGTCGTCGGACGGGTTCCAGGTTATGCTGTTCCCCGTCTGTCCCAGGAAATAGTTGACATTCGAAGGGTGGTCCAGAGCTGGGGCGGTGCTGTCAGTGTATGGCTCCAGTCCAAGTCGGTATGCGATGAGCTCTCCAGTCTTCTCCCTTGTTGTTGTATTGTAGCTCTCGATAGAATAGTGTGCGAGGAAGCCGTCGGTCTTCAAGTAGTCTACGTGGACTTCTAATGTGAGACCCTCAGAAGCATGTATCCATCCATAGGACCAATTGTCGTCAGCCCAACTGTAGCCCCAAAAGTGGGGGTTCTCCGGATCAATGGTCAGGTTATCAACGCCGAGTGTGTTTAGATATAGGGTGCTTAGAAGCGGCCAGTTCCCAATCGGCACATGCAAGTTATGTGCGGGAAGGAATAGGATAAACTCAAGACCCATGTCTGTTCCGTTGGCATAGTAGGCATTCATTGTCACCCAAGGGATATCCGTCCAGTTGTCCATAGAGTCTGGAATTGTAGGAAGTGTTTCATTCGGCTGGAAGTATATCTCCTCGTGAATCAGCAGTCCATCTCCTTCAATGTCCATGTCGAAGTGGAACTCATCTCCCCACACAAACCCCCATTCGAACCCCTGATTCGTTTGAGCCACAACTGGTAGGGAGCACATCAAGGCTGCAAGAAGAATAGCTAAAGCCAGCTTGGAAGCACGTTTCATTGTTCACTCTCCTTGGATTACCAATCTCCAAGACTCCATCGAGAGATTTGGTTAAAAGCAAATCGTCGACTAGGTTTTTGGGCCTTCTAGGCAACGTGGAAACGATGGACAGTTTCTCCATGGTCCATCCTTGGGTACGCCAAAAGACTTAACTATAGTTACTACATCCTTCAAAGGAGGTTCCCTAGGTGCAAGAAAAACTCTATGATACAGTGATCGTGGGTGGTGGCCCAGCCGGATGTGCCGCTGCATTACATTTGGCGTTCCACAAGCGCTCAGTACTGGTCTTGGACCGTGGAACCAGTCCTATGCACTTCCATACCAACACAATCATGAATTGGGCATCAGGTGAACTTTACCATGAGGGGAGAACTCTCCTTCGTCAGCTTCAGGGAGTGGCTCGCTCCGCTGGTGCCGAGTTCAAAGAAGCGGATGTGGTTGAAGTTTCGGGTAGATATCCGCATTTCGTTCTGAAGACGGACAACAGCTACCGCACAAAAGACAAGTCCGAATACCATGCCAAGACAATCATCTTCGCCACAGGAACAGCCAGAAAACACCCCAAAGTCGACGGGAGATGGCGAGCGTGGCTCCCGGTTGCCAACTACGGCAACGCTGCGTTCTACTGTCCAGACTGTGAGGCACCATTGTGCAAGGACAAAGACGTTCTGGTCGTGAATGCCGGGTCGGTGGGAAGTGCACTGCATGTTGCAAACTCGCTCACAAGATTCACAGACAAGATCCGAATCCTAATGACTGAAGATGCCTACGTGCCCATAGAGGACCAGGATCTTTCGAAACTAGATAGCTCGCCTTTCGAGTGGAGCAAGGGCAAAATCAAGGAAGTCAGGTGTCCCAAGCCAGGAAGACTCCAAATCATAACACTCTCCGATGGGACGAAGATACGTGCCGAAGTCTTCTTTGTGTCTCACGTTTCAGAACCGAGATCTGGACTTGCTCAGCAGATCGGTGTGGATGTGGATGCTAGGGGCAACATCATCACAGACCACAGAGGGAAGACAAACATCGAAGGAGTTTGGGCTGCTGGAGATTGCAGACCAATTACACAACAAATAGGCATGGCCGTCGGCACCGGCAACTACGCAGCTCTTATGGTCAACCAATTCCTTGGGAATGACCACGAAATCGAGCAGGAGTTCGACCATCACGACCATCGCACGGCCCTTCATATGGGCTAAGCAGGCTTGAGCATTAGGAGGCGGTATCCCTCGTAGAGGGAGAGGAGTATTGCGACAGCACTCATTGCTATGTACATTATGTCTTGTGCGACGAGAGGCCATGAACAGAAGAAACCCAGATAGACCACCAGCATTCCTATGAGCAAGGTGGCGAGGAAGACAAAACGTGGAAGAAAACGCTTCCCAATTCTGACAAAGAGTGTAAGCGATCCTACACGCACTGTCTTGGCCACAGAATACTCACCGTGTACATTCTTCGTTACCAGTCCCGCATCTTCCAACTTCTTGAGATGGTGCTTCGACAGACTCGGGCTTGAAAAACCCAGTTCTCGCTGAATCTCTCTCACGCCCATTTCATTCTTCGTGAGAAGAAGCGAGTAGACAGACATGGTGCGACCCTTGAGAAGTTCTTCCACGCTCTCCTTGTACTCTTGGCGGTCCAACTCAATCTCCTCAAATGTGAGTGTAGGAGGTTCTCGACCCCCTACCACATCTAGGTGTCGGTCTCGGTAGACACGGTTCTACTCAGGGTACGATGCGGTGTTGGTTACGGTTGAGTAGAACATTGAGATGGGAGTTTGTAGATAACCTCCCTCCATGAGCCAGTGTCCTTCATAGTAATCGCCAGTCTCAGGCCAACCCCAAGGTGTGTAGTTGCCAGTCCAGGTACCGTTGCATATGTAGACCAGTCCATCTGACGATGTATAACCTATGTAGAACATCGTCAGATCTTCGAAATAGACTTCAACAAAGAAATCAATGGGCCATGTCTGTGGCCAGTAGTCTGGGTGAGATGCTGCATCGTCCATGAGTCCGATACCGTCGTCAATAAGAGACCCACTAAGAGAGAACCAAGTAGTCGGACCTACCTCTCCGGATCCTCTCACGCCTGAATTGAACAGTACTTCTATTCTGCAATAGTTCGTGTGGTTCCGCCACATCTGAACTCCATCAACAAAGGCACCTGCATGCTGCTGGCCATAGAACGTTGAGAGGTCATCGTTCACAAAAGAGGAGTTGCACATCCAGAAGAACACGACGTCTTCGCGTTTACTGTTGAGAAAGGTGGCAGCCAGAGGACCATATCCATCTCCTCCACCGTTAGTCGTTGTCGTTGTGGTGGTCGTGCTTGTGCCGTCTGGAGTCCAGAAGATAGTAGCTCCAAAGCCAGCAACAATCAGCACAGCAATTAACACCGGGGCGAGTACTGACTTTCCTATGCCAGAATCGTATTCTCTCACCAATTGTTCACCTAATGACAATTGCATCAATTCTTGATATTATGCTAATCATAGAACACATTGTTCCATATGTTGAACACTGAAGAATAAAGACTAGGCACAAAGGGTTATTAGCAACATCTGCACAATCGTTAAGTAGCAGACGAGGGTCATCCTGTGACCCCTCTGGTTTGTACGACACACCGGAAGGGTCAAAGGCGTGCATGGTTCTCGGAGATGGCACAAGAGCACAGTGGCCCACGTAGTAATGAAGGTGAAACAAATGTCCACACTGTCTGATATCACTGAGGAAGCTCCAAGCGTTACTGAATACATAGAGAAGATGGCACCAAGCTATCGTGGAGGGTTCATCAGGCAGAGAGATAGCTACACATTGAACAAGGACGCTGTGGGAATACTCAAAACGCTCATAGATGACTACGTGGTAGTCGCCTTCTTTGCAGACTGGTGTGGCGACTCTAGAAGAGCTAT
>JBHLOD010000228.1:0-1927 GCA_048940825.1 Promethearchaeota archaeon
GAGAGAGACCTCATCTCGGATGAATCAGGTGGCCCTTTGGTGGAAGAGAGTCTACTCTTGGGTCTTGCAGTGGTCACTGTATCGATAGTCATCGCAGTTATCCTTCAGGCTACTGGTTGGGCACAAGACATCATAGGAAGTCTTCTGCAGCTATTAGAGGACAGTTGGAGTAGTTTCACCAACTTATTTCCCTAGCACCATCCGATTATGACTGGTCTGCCGTTCGAGAGAGGCCGTCCTTGGGAAAGCCTTATTTGCGGTCTTGAGGGAGCACTCCCGCTCCGGACTGGTTCCCGTTAGCTCCGGTAGATACGTCATGTGAATCATCGTGATGTAGCCGTGTGTAGTCCGGCCCAGCATGGGGGACTCTCGATCCCCCGACCCGGGTTCAAATCCCGGCCGGAGCACCAGATTCACTTCTTCAGCTAATCAGATGTTTCCGATAAAGGGCCGGAATGACGACAATACTGACTGAAACACAGAGAGCCAACACCAGACCTGGTATTCCAATGCCTTGTGTCGCTTGAACATCTGCTTCAGACACCTCAATAAGAGTGTGTCCCGAAGAGGGATAGAGATGCTGCGTGCCTTCTGTATAATGGTATAGTTCGTGGACTCCAGCATTTGGGGGCATGGGGAGAATGAGTTCTGCTAGACCGGATTGCGTGGACACTTTGAATGCACTGATGGCTAGCCATTTGTAGTATAGTGTTACTCCATCCAATACTGTGCCATTCAGACATCTTATCATGAGATAGACCCGGATTTCTCTGAGTTCCGGACTGATGATGTAACGTGTCAGGTCAACTTGCACAGGTATTACTCTGCTCACAACAATGATATACTCAAGAACTGATGAAAGCTCATATGAAAGCAAACTGCCATTGATTCTGAGAAGCAGAACATGCAGTCCTTGGGTTTCAGGGGCGGATAGTGTTACGTTCGCAAATCCGTATGAATCAGTGATTTGAGATGGTAGAACTGTATCGTCTATCCGGGCCTCAATCAGTCGATCTGGTAGGCAAGTTCCACTTGAGTTCAGTTGGAAACGAAACGAGAGTCTTTGTCCAGGGGACGCATAACCGAGAATGTTGGTTTCGATAATCGAAATGGTTGGCTTGAGCCAGACAGTCGTCGAGAATGGTTGGGTTGTATTTGTAAGGTAGGGATTCCCTGACACTGTGGCCAGTAGACTTCTGATACCCGTTGGGCCTCTGAAGACGTGCTTGAATTGAGTGTTTATGTGGCCTGGAAGTACAGGAACACTCATTGTTTCATTTATGGATTCATCTTGGATTGTGATGTGGACTCCTGGGATTGGTCTACCAAGGGAGTCGTGAACCTCCAACTGTATCTGAGATTCATCTCCAAGGATTGTGTAGTCAGGCAGGATTAGGGAAACCATGACTGGGCTTGTCACTACTATGTCTACTTCAAGATGGGCGGCCATATAACATTCTGTCCCACTATACTCTATTCTGATTCTGTGCGGACCCAAGCCCGACAAGTAATCAATGTGCACTAGTTGCTCAGTCACTCCGAACGCGTCAGTTATGGTACTGGAAATGAACCGTCCATCCAAGAGAACACTCAGATAGGCGTTGGGAAGGCCCTCACCCTCTGCACTCGCATTCAATTTCAGCCACAGAAACTCGTCCGGCTGGAGCTGGGTCCCATTCATATCCTCCAGTCCAATTGATGTTAGAATCTGCTGCACTTCAACCATGATGGAGTGCTCAGATCTGTTGTGATATCTCGACGCAGCTGGTTCATAGACCGCTCTGATTTCGTTATTGCCTAGGGAATACCAAGATGGGTTACTGCCTAGGTTGAATGTTGCTTGGCCTGTTTCATTTGTGTAGTCTGCAGCAAGCAGAAAATCATCATGATAGACAGCTATCAGTCCGTTCGCAATAGCTTGGTTTTG
>JBHLOD010000228.1:2027-3731 GCA_048940825.1 Promethearchaeota archaeon
TCTTCAGGAGCAACACCTCAATCTTTCTTTGCTGATTTCATGGACCGCTATTATCAGATTGTGGACTCACGAAACAGTAAGAACGGATTTCTGATTTGTTCATGAGTTCACTCATTGGTTTTTAATCTCCTACCGGTGCAGAAGTCTACGTTTCTTCAGTTTGAGCGTTGGTGGATATCGAGGGGAGTTCATATGTCAATAAGGAACACGAGTAGCTAGACGTATGATTGAGAGGAAATGCTCCATGCCTTGCCCTCAGATGTGGTGATAGAGAATGTTTAGTGAGAGTCCGCACAAGGAAGACATGGGAGAAGCGGCGCTTTGGGATAATCATCCGAGACTTTGGCGTGGAATAGAACTGACTTGGATTCTCGGTGTTTTGGGCTGTGCACTCTATCTCGTTCTTGTATACATACTCCCTCTGGCAGGTCTGATGAATTCGGTGTCGATTCCATTCAGGTCTTTAGTGGAGATTTTTGTCTGTGGAGTCCCTCTGTCCATGAGTTGTCTTGTGCTGGTATGGAAACTGCTCTCAGAACATACTCTATTAGAAATCGCAAATGACCTACTCGTTCTGCGCCTTCATCAGCATTTGGTTGCTGTATGTTGCCTTGACATCACTTCTGTTCCGGGCTCTGTTCGTATCGGAGAGAGTGAACGTCCAGAATACGACACAAGTTTCCTGCTTGCGCTACGTGCCGGAATGGATGGACGCGTGAACATGACTTACGAGGCGGGTGTATTGGACGGTGAGCCCTATCTGCGCATCTTCATTACCGCATCAGGAAGGACTCTAGATGAGATTGCTGATTTGTTGAAGAGAGAAGCTACCCGGACAGAAGCAATTCTCTTGGCCTCCTTGAATAACATTGAACTACACCAACTCAAAGGTGACGACCTTAGAGAAGCGTCACTAAGACTGATTGATGGTGAGCTCGACAGTGATTCTGGCCTTTCTTTTGAGGCGGATAGAAACGGTCTGATAATGCTCACAGGAGAGCCACGTGTTCTACCCTTGGCAGAGAGTTCGCAAGTGGGTACCTTCATCTCTACAGCATTGAAACAGGGATGCGACGTGGTCTTCTCCTGCGTTTTTTCTAAGGCAAAACCAGGAAGAGAACAGAGGAGAATGGAAAAGCAGTGGAGCACGATTCGTGCGAAAGAGAAACGGAAAGAGGACTCGCTAGCTGATCAATCTAAGAAGAGAAAACTCGTACGCTACTATGAAGAGATTCGAAGCAGCCCTAGTTGGTTTGACGCGACTGTACACATATTGATGAAGTCTGATACCTCAGTACGCATGCAAGAGATTCAGGAACGAGTTACTGGATTAGTCCACTCGATATGGGGTGATGATAACAGTATTCGTCTGAAGAGAAAGGTAATTAGAAGAAAGACTGCCTTGCGAATGCTTCTGCGTCGGCACATGACACGACAGAGAATTCATGTTAGTAGGTTGGTCGCCTTTGTAAATACGCCCGTTCAGCAGTTGCCAGTCATAGCTGCTTCTCAGACTCCCGACTTCCCAGTGCCTGCCAAGGAATTAGTGGACAATGAATTGAAGATTGGTCAAGCAGTCTTTAGTGGGCGACGTTTGAACATTGTCGGACTCAGGACAGAATGGTTGCGAGAACACGTGGCTGTCCTTGGAGCAACAGGTACTGGAAAGACAACTCTGGTCAAGCACCTGATGGCGGAGTTGAG
>JBHLOD010000229.1:0-3724 GCA_048940825.1 Promethearchaeota archaeon
AGTATGTTCGCTTCTCCTCCCCTTCTCAATAGACTTCTTGGTGTTCGAACCAATAGGAACTTACATGGATATCAGAGGCCCATTCTGGGCATGCACACTTGGCTATCTAAGTGAGTTTGACTATGACTTCACTCGTTTCTCAATGTATCCGGTTCCCATTTCTTTTGGCCCGCTTTCTCAGACTCAGTTCTTTGCAAGCCTTTCTACATTGCTCATCCCTCGGTCATTCTTTGGAATCCTGTTTGGATATTCTGTCCTTCGCCATCTTCAATCCAAGACGTCTGAGAAACGTACACTTCTCTTGGCGGTCTTGAGTATCGTGGCTCCATTCCTGACCTTCATGATGCAGCCCTTCCAGTTTCCAGGGTATCTACCTCAGTACAGTCGGTTTTACATCCCGGTTCCATTTCTGCAGGCGTTCGGACTCTTCATCATGTACCGAGTCAAGCCAATTCCAACAGAAGAGTACTTTCAGGATGAAACAGATAGTAGGATAGAGTCTGAGCATGAACAGACAGTCGTTCATACGACCACTGATTCAGTAGTCCAAGTGAGCATCCCTGCCCTATACAGAATCACGTCCAAACTCCATCGTTTCAGAGAGAATAAGACGAACTCCGTTGATCACGCAGAAACGGAGCCGACAGGTGGGGATTGAGTTCCACAAGACACATTCATCCGGTGTGCGGGATTACTAAGGTACAAACCTTCAACTAGTGAAATGTCTAATAGCATATTCAGAGAAGTGCACTTTGTGGCCTAACTGAGAGGAGTGTACCGTGGGAAGAAACTTCTGGCTGAAGATGGTGGCAAAGTTACTCGTCATCATGATACTTCCTTTGTCGATGAGGTTCGAGATTGATGAGTTCGGTAGTTATCTCTACTATGTTTCAATAATCTTGAACATCGGCGCGGACACACGATGGTGGGTCTTTGAACCTCCTCCTGGAGGGTACTCCACAGTTTATCTCGATATGGTGCTGATAGTTTCCGCCCTGCTATTGAGTATACCAGGCATCTACTTCGACTACTGGCTATCTCGGCAGCCAAGGACAAGGTCGATTAAGAAGCAACTCTTCGCAGCAGTAGTCTTTGTTCCAATGATGATAGTCCCGGTTGCATTTCTGATTGCGCCACGGATTATGGACCGAGGATTCTACGCATATTCGTATCTACTAGCATCCCTGCCAGCTTGGATCATAGTTGTGCTGGTCTTATTGCCGGTCTTCACCAGAGAGGGGACCTTCATCGATGCCGCAAGACACCGCCAGAGCAAGAAGCCAACGACGGACTATCAGACAAGCTCCCCCTCGAGGCTCCCCGGTAGGGGAACGCTGATTGCATCAATCGTCGGTCTTGTTGCACTATGCGTCCCCTTCCTTGCGCGCGTGTTCAGTTGGAGTGGAGGGGAAAGTCAGGTGATGTTCCTAAGTACATCATGGTCCGGCTATCTCAGTTCGTGGAGCGGCTTCAGCTATTTCGAAGTCATCCCTACGCCATTTGCATCAATCTTCATGATTTCGTTTCTCATCACACCTTTGCTTTTCCTTTTCAATCTCCTCTTTGGACACAGCCTGCTCCTGTATCTTCAGTCTAGGGTATCCATCGTGCGGACAGCGGTTTATGGTATCTTGGGCATGGCAATCCCTTTCGCACTCTACAGTGTTCTGTCCGTATTTCAAGGCCCAATCACGAACTATTCAAGCGTGTACATTCCGCTTCCGGTTCTGCAGGCGGTCGGAGTACTCATTGTGGTTTTCGTGGAGCCTACTAAGCAAGATGAACACATCTGGGATGACACCGACGATAGAATGTGGTTCGATGAGGGTGATCAGGACGCAGGAACAGCCACAGAACGCAGACCAAAGGTAACGATTCCCTTAACATATTTGCTGACTTCAAGAATCAGAGCGCTCCTGAACGGCTCAAGCAATCCGACTGTGAACACGGACCCACAAAAGGCCGACTGGACACGTGACGAGGAGATCTGGAGCTAGGATTCAAAGACCAGAGTCTTTACAACAACAGGGACAACAACGCCTTCTATTATTGGCCTTCCTATGTCGACAAAGTCACCCTCGTGCAGAGCAATCTCATCAATTGACAGTATCTTGCTCTCAATCTCCGTTTCACGCATCATGACGTTTCCGACACTATTTCCAATATCTGAATCAAAGCACATCAAGATGGGTTTCCCATTCTCCACCGTGTTCGGGAGACCATCAACCACACCTCTGGCAAACTCTGTTAGATTCTGGTACGATGGTCTAACTGCGTTGATAAAAGCGAGAATCACGGGGTCAGTGCCCTCCCTGAGATCAAACCTCCTCAAGGCATCCTCAACAGCCTTGCTGATGTCTGAGGACAGTGTGCTGCCGGGAGGAACATGAGGATTGACTACTGGGAGATTCCTAAGAGGATAGTCGAGACCGCTGGTGAGGAAAGTCGTAGACCCGCTGACCTCGAGTGTGGACTGCCCTGCCCCTATGACCGTGGCTCTGATGCGATGTTCTGGCTCGATGAGCTTCAGACCACGTTTCTTGGCAAGCCTCTCAATCTCAACTGCCAGCAGAAGCCCAAGGTCGTTATAATCTTGGGTTTCTTCACCATGTATGAATTCTGCGACACCGCCCGATAGCATGAGCATGTCGGGGTCCCCGGCGTACCCCAATGGTTGTGTCATCATCAGCAAGCTAGTCAACCCACACTCGACGTCACCCAGAATCGCATGCATAAGAGCTTCAGCCAATACTTGAGCCATCTTACTTCGATTCTCCTCGCTCAAGTGTCCTCCGAGGTATAGGTCCACTCCGATTTCTTCACCAACCCTCTTGCCTGTTTCCTCCAGGCGAATGATTGTGCCCTCGTCATCAATGGCGACAAGGCGGCCCCCAACATTGATTGCAGCGGTAGCCACTATCTTTCCTTCTCTGCAGACAGCGATATTGGATGAGCCTCCACCAACGTCAACATTGTATATCGTCTGTCCGGTTTCTGTAGACTTGGCCACCGCACCGGAGCCGCGTGCAGCAAGGACTGATTCGAAGTTGGGTCCAGCGGTAGCCGCGACGAACTTTCCTGCTTCTCCTGCAAGTGCCTCAACTATACCCTCGGCGTTCTCCTTCTTGGCGGTTTCTCCTGTGATAATCACTGCACCAGTATCTATGTCAGACAGTTGGATTCCGGCTTCAGCATAGTCGCTAAGAATCAGCTGTCTTAGTGATTCGAAGTCAATTGTGTCAGGACCGGAGAAGGGTGTAAAATGAATGGGGCCAGAATGAAGGATCTTTCTCTCCTTGATCTCGAACTTCTCGGTTCGGCTCAAGGGGTTTCTCTCAAGGAGAATGCTACTGAAGACTATGTGTGACGTTGTAGTTCCGATGTCGATGCCGACGCTCGTCAGCAGCTTTTTCTTGATATCGAAGCTCATTCTTCCTTATGCCGCTCCTGCTGTCCACGGGCCGGTATCACTGTCCTTTTAGCTTTGTCATGAGCTCAATTCGAGTTTCAATTGGTGTGCCGCACCCTACTTCTTATTACCCACATGCCCAATTCGGTTTCGAACTCAAATGGATGTCCATGAAGTCATCAAGAATCGAAGAAGCATTAGGAAGTACTTGGACAAGGAGGTCAAGGATGATAAGGTATTGACCATTCTGGAAGCGGGCAGGTGGGCTCCCTCAGCCTCCAATCGCCAGCCTTGGCACTTCATCGTTGTTCGTGA
>JBHLOD010000230.1:0-3713 GCA_048940825.1 Promethearchaeota archaeon
CTGGTCCAGTCAATTCCACCGCTGTGGGTATGGGGAGGGTTGATGACTATTCCACTCATCAGTTACCTAGCACTAATGTTCACATCTTCCCCCTTGAACTTCTTCACAGCACTTTTTACTCTCTTCTTTGGAGGGTTCATCTGGGAGCTGATCATCGCCGCGATTGGACTTGTGATGCTGGTATTCTCCATTGTGCATCTTAGAAGAGGGAAGAAAGCAGGGCTTGTAAGGACTGGCCCTTACGGACTGGTACGACATCCTCAGTATCTTGGTGTTGTCCTGTTCACTCTGACACTCACTACACGGAGCTATTGGATACTAACCAACACATTTGGAATGGGCCTCTTGAGCCCGACCGAAACCCTAGCAGTCTGGTTTGTGACTCTTCTCGCGTACATGATCCTAGCGGGCGTGGAAGAGTTTCATCTTGGGAAGGTCTTCGGTGTAGATTATCAGGATTATCAGCGAGATGTGGGATTCATGATACCCTATCTGAAGACAGAGAACAGAGGATTGGAGATACTGATTTCATTCGTGGCACTAGCCGCGATTCTCTTTGGCGTAGTCTACCTCAACAGCATAGTCCTATCTCCTGCAGTATTCTGATGCGACAATCTAGGAAGATAGTGCCTTCTTGAGGGAGAAGACAAACCCCGCCTCGTCCTCTGCAATTCTCTGCTTCACTGCCTTCCAAGTCGTGGAACAGTTTTTGTAGTCCACACCAAGCAACTCGTGAATCTGCCTGTCAATGCCGCTCTTGTTCTCCTTTGTGACCTCGACACCGATATCCTCGAGAAGACGTGTGATATGTCGAAAGTAGCAAGTCAAGTCATTCACCACTGATACAACACTGGGAGACCGTTGCCTCACGGACTTTCAAGTGTTTTCCTGTTTCCTTGGGACGTCATCAATCATCCTAATCTTCCTTTGCAACAGACACCCGAAATGAATCACTGCGCCACGCCTTCATTGGCTTCCTTCATAATCCTTGCACATTTCACGTCCAGCCCACGTTCAATGTCAAGCAGTGCTCAAGGCTTAAATGCAGAAATGAGCTATTTATCTTTGGGAGGTCTTCCGGTATGAGAGGGAGATACGCGCCGCCCGCCGGCTTTATGCTAGGTGAGCATACGCCGTTTTCAAGAAACAGAGTGCCTTTAGACAGGGCTAGGAAGAGGAAAGCTGCTGTGGGCAGCATTGTGCTTGTTCTGATTCTCTCATTCTTCGTGCTATTAGACGCACACAGGGCAATCACGAGTCTGCCTCAGTATCAAGACGTTCTTGTAGTGTCCATAGGGAACGATCGAGCCACCAGAACCACATCTGGCATCGTTGAAGAGAATCTGGCTCAGATTCAAGATGAATATACAGAATTGTGCTCTGAGAGCAGCGAAATCAACGAGCTTGGCCGAGTAGTAGTTACTACGTGGACTCACGGAACTGAAACCTCAGACACTTTGAGAACTATCAGAGGATTGAGAACAGCCACGATTGAAAGTAGCATCTCAAGCTTGGCTTCAGACCTTTCCAAGTATAGAGTAAGCCTTCTAGTAGTAGTTGCACACGGCGAGGAAACCGGAATCGTTCAGGAATCGTCGACCGAGCAACATCTGACTTGGGGAGACCTGATTGAATTCACGGCAGTTGCAAGACCAAGTCTGACTGTCATTGCTAGCTGCTACGGTGCGAATGCGGCAGAGTATGGCTCGAACGTGATTGGCTTCGAGGGTGTGATTGATGCATTCTTGGCAGGTCATGTTACGTCGCTCTTGTTGATGCAGCTCTTTCCGCAGACGCCGAGTCAGATGATAGCGGATGCCATTGCTAGTACTTCAGCTCGAGCAGAGGCTCTACTGACCGGCAGTCAGGAGATTCTACCGCTCGGTTGGAAACAAGACTGGGCGAACTTGAGAACCTATTTGATAGCCATCTGCTTTGCAGTGTTCTTCTTGGGAGCCTACTACGTCAGATGGTCCATCATAGGGATTCTGGGTGCGATTTTGGCAGCAACGACTGGCTTCGTGATTGGGCTGATTTTCCAGAACCTATTGAACTTCATTCGTGGTACCGTCGGTGTTGCAATAGGTGTACTCGATCCAAATGCTGGAAAGATATTCAACGCAGTCATAGGCGTTATATTGAGCTATGGCTCATCTGCTTTGACTCCACTTCTATTGCCTTCGATTATCGCGGCACTTCGATACCTGATAAGTGGGACAATAGTGGCCCTTGTGATGGCAGACACACCGATGCCATGGGTAAGAATAGCGGCAATTAGTGCGGGCGTAATAGGAATCGTTTCGATTATCGACACGATTATACAACTACTCTAGACCAACGAGGAGTGGCTCGGGGACGAGAAACATGAATTCGGACAATGAACCTGACTTGGTTCAATCCATTCTTGATGCGATACTGCAACCGCATCTGATCTACAAGACTGGTTTCTCTGTCCGACGAGCCACTCATTTCTCTATCATTGCAGGACTGTTCATGATAGCGTCCGTTCAGACATTCGTTGCTGACGGCGGTCTTGTCGCCTTCATTGTGTTGGTGGCGCTTGCAGGTGTCTTCTTATTCCTAGAGTTGACTGACCTCTCTCGGGCGTTCTTCTTTATGATGACCGCCGAATCGGACCGAAGGATGGCAAATACCGTCTTTGCGAACTCATTGTTGGCAGAGCGTTCTGATACGACACTCAATGATTTCCGGACCTACAATATCCGGGTCTTTGAAACCAGCAGCATTGAGCACCGGGAGCTTAGCTTGCTGGCGATTATCGTATCCCTCATACTGATTGCTCTTGATCTGTGGGTCGGGCCCTCTGCGGAACCCACTAGATATGGTGTTCCTTTCTTGGTGCCAATAGCAGTGGTAGGCACACTCCGTGTCACATGGATCCTGTTCTGGGCACTGGTAATCTTCTTCACTGGCATAATCGGAATCATCTTGTCTTGGTATTCACTGACTCGAGTATCACGTTGGAAAAAGCGGACTGACAACGAAGTGTATTTGGAGGCAGAAAGAGTGGCATCTAGACACCCAATCGAGGTGAAGAAGACCTTTGAAGAAGCTATGGCACTACTTCTTTCTGCCAGAACGGGCGACTTGGAGGCGCAAGAAAAAGTGGCTCGCGCGACTCTAGAGAGTGGGAAACAAGATGCACAAGCAGCACGAATCATGCAGACACTAAGAGTAACAATCGTCGTCGTAATGATAATCGACGCTTTGGTGTTCCTGCTCTTGTGAACTATTCCAATTAGAAGTCATTTGGAGTATGTTCGTTTCTACTGCAAGATACTCAACTTCTCCTATCCTGTTCTTCTTCGTAGACAAGCAATATAGCTCACAAGAAGAAGGCCAAGTCAGTCACCTCTGGCTCGTCTACGAAACCGTCTAGCGACTGACCCCTCATCAATTGTCCGCGTTTCCGCGAAGAAACTGCACTACTACAATAGGATGTAGGCTGCTACTAGTAACAGCCCGTACAGTATGTGACCAGCAATCGTATAGGCTTTGGGAATCCTAATGTTGCGCTTGGTCACAGCTTCTTGAGCTGCCCAGCAAATCACGATAGAAGTGACTAGGAGTAATGTAAACAGAATCCAGTCCATTCTACTCAGCCTCCAGACTCAGTTGGTTTGCCTTACTTCTGATTGACAGAGGATATGCAACTAGTACCATGGCAATGTACAGCCCGTGAAAGACTGACA
>JBHLOD010000231.1:0-2065 GCA_048940825.1 Promethearchaeota archaeon
CCATCTCGAGAGGTGCGATTCCACCTCCAGTAAGCCAATAGAAGAGAGCACCAAGTGCGGCAACTGGGACAACGTACACTGAGTTTCGGAATATAGCTCCTAGGACTACACCAATTCCAGAACAGAAGGTTGCCAGAAGGAGGGTCATTGCTATGTAGACCACAATGTTTCCCATGGGCCACACACCGTAAGCAGCCAATCCTAGGAGGAATACGACAGGTATTGAGAGGTAGCTGAGAATGACTGCACTGAACATCTTGCCAGCGTATATTGCATGTAGCGACTGATTCGATAGAGTAATCTCATCCAGCGTTTCATATTCAAACTCACTGGCCGTTCCCGAGCTTGCCAGATAAAACCCAGCAAACGAAATCCCAAAGATGGTCACTGTCCAAGCCATGTACGCAAGTCTTGGTGGCGTGTATGGGTTCAGCAGCTCAACCTCAAATGTACTGTTAGTTCGACCTGGCAAGAAAGTCTGATAGAAGAGGTCTAGCTTCCTTATCACAGGCATTCGAAGGTTCTTCGTCATGTCCTCATGGGCGTTGTTTACCCAAAGCTGTATACTGATTGACTCGTTGTTGGCCAGTGCGGCCTCAAATCCATCTGGTATAGTTATCACTATGAATACATCCCCATTCTCAAAGTGAAGACTGGCGGTTTCTGAGTCCATCTCTATGAGATTTAGACTGGGGGGAATCTCGTCAGGTTCCCCCAAGATTTCGATTAGACCATTGGTGTAGTCACCAGGATTGTCCTCATGGACAACGAGAGCAGCATCAACTCCAGGGCCTGCATAGACTCCGCCCATGAGAAGGAGAAACGCACTGTAGTACAACAGGGGGAAGGCGACGATGAATATGAGCCTCGACTTATTGCGAAGCCAGGTCTTGGTTTCCTTGACTAGTGAGGCCTTGAATACTCTCACGAAGATGTTCAAGTTCGCTCCACCTCCCTCTTCATGAGTGTTGAAACAACAACAGTCAGGACTAGCCACGTCACCAACAGGAAGACGATACTAGGGAGAATGCCTGCAACAGTGTCAAGAAAGAACACTCGAGTCCAGAGACCTATGACATGAGTAGTGGGTAGCATTAGTGAAACAATCCTCAGTCCTAGTGGCATCAGACCAATTGGAGCCAAGCCCCCACCAGCAAGAAAACCAATCACGCTGAAGAGAACTGATCCCAGTATTGCGAGTTCTCTCTTCTTCGTCCTGACACCGATGAGCTCGCCAATGGGAGCGAGAGACAAGATTGTGAGGAGCATAATCAGGGAAAGAATCCAGATGTTACCCACGGGTAGAGTCCCGGTAGAGAGGAGAATCACTGGAATCGTTATACACAACACGACCAGAGAGCGTGGAATGGCAGACACAGTCCGCCCAATTATTATTGCTAGTCTGCTGGTTGGCGAATTAAGTAGGTCATAGATTGCCTGTGTTTCGAACTCGGTGGCTGTTGAGAGCCCTTGACCTGTCACAGAACAGACGATTAGTGAAAGGATTATTGCTACCGCATACATGTAGGCGGTATTTGAGGGCGTCATTGGCCGGGTGAGGGTCTCCTCAAGTGCAACAGGGGCATCAGACTGGTCAAAGTCGGGGTATACGGCGCCTTGGTTGTAGAGAAGCACACCTGCCTCAATACGGTGAACATAGTTCTTCACAACGTCATCATTGTAGTTGGCGATATAGATGACAATGGTAGCCTCAATTCCCGTACTGACGTTAGACCCAAATCCATCAGGGATTAAGATGTAGGCGATTAGCAGGTTGTCTTGAAACATCTGGGCTGCAGTTTCTGAGTCGTATCTTGTCGTCTTGAACCAGGTGTGATTGGTCGTTGAAACCATGTTCTCTATGATGTCCGCCATCTCTTCGGCCTGTGGTGACTGGTCCTCAACGACGAGTCCACACACGAATGACTCCCCACCGCCGACCTGTACCCATAGGATTGTATACACTAAAGCAAGAACAAATGGGACTATCAGGCTCGGGGCGATGAATCTTGGGTCACGTCTTGCTTGCTTCAAGTCCTTCTTCACTATAGCCTTTATTTCTCTA
>JBHLOD010000231.1:2165-3699 GCA_048940825.1 Promethearchaeota archaeon
GTGCAGAAGAGGATTGTACGACCCTCTTGTTTCAGCTTACGGACTTGATTCCAAATCAGGTTACGGCTCTGAACATCGACTCCGAGTGACATCTCATCAAGAATGAGTAGCTCTGAGTCGTGCAGAATAGACCTCACCAGAGCAAGCCTTCTCTTCATTCCTCCGGAATATGTCTTTACGAGGTCATCCTTCCTTTGAGTGAGCCCCGCCAGCTCCAGCATTTTGGCGATTCTCTCCTCAACCTCATCCTTAGGAACGCCGTACAAGTCAGCATGATACTCAAGAGCCTCTATTGCTGTGAGATCTGGGTACAGTGCAGTTTCTTGGGGCATGAATCCAATTCTCTTTCTCACCTCATCGAGATTCTCAGACACCTCAAAGCTGGCCACTTTTACATTGCCGGAGATTGGTCGAAGAATGCCTGTAATCAGCTTCACAGTCGTTGACTTACCCGCACCGTTCGGGCCGAGGAGAGCGACAATCTCTCCTTTGTCGACAGCAAAGGAGAGGTCCTCCAGAGCTTTCAGATCCCCGCCGTAAGTGTAAGTCAAGTTGGAGATTTCAATCATTGAGGGCAATATAACACCCAAGTAGAACGGTACCGGCGACCGATATGAAATTCGTGTCACCCTAGGAGTTACATCGACTGATTCATATCGGTTAACCAATGCTTCTGTTTCGATTATGCAATGAGTTTGGAGTTCATCCTTCAGCCTAGTGTTTGGGGCATCTTAATGGAACTGAAGTGGGGAGATAGGTTCGAGAGGGACTTGACAGAGAAGATTCCTCAGGAAGATACGGCCTTTGACGAGATTAGGGACAGGCTGTTGGAGCTTGGACTTGTATACAGATTTCGAGGTGGGCAGAGTAGCCCCTATCTCTGTTTGACTGACAAGGGGCAACTCTTGGTGGACCGCTTGATTCAAGCTCAAGATGTTCTCGATTCGGATGATTCCACATAGACGCTTGTGTCACCTCTAAAGTGACAAGGCATTGAAAAGACTTGAGTGACATTGGCTTCGCAAGTGTGCAGAATGCCGGGTGATGACCTAATATCAGAACTAAGAAGTCTGGGACTCCATCTCAACGAGGCAAAGGCCTACAAGACACTCGTTGCTTTGGGACAGAACACGGCAAGGGCCGTGGCAGACCATTCTGGAGTACCAAGAAGCAAGGTATACGATGTTCTCTACTCACTTGAGGACAAGGGTCTTGTGAGACGCGTGCTTGGCAGTGATCCCGCAGAGTTCAAGCCGTATCCACCCAAGGACGCCATCCCCTACCTTATCGAGAAGTTGCAGCAGTCCGGGAGTATTGTGCAGAAGGCACTAGAAACCATTGAGCAGGAGAGGAATACTGAGAGCAGGGAGCTGGTGTACACTGTAGAAGGGCAGGATCAAATCAAGATGGAAATGCGTGGTATCATTGGAGAGGCTCAGAAAGAGGTATTCATAGCCACCCTCAATCCAGCAGTCCTAAGCGCCGCGCGCCCGGCATTGGCAGAGGCCAAGAAACGAGGAGTGAACATCCAACT
>JBHLOD010000232.1:0-3688 GCA_048940825.1 Promethearchaeota archaeon
ATTGTCAGGGGCGTCAACGACCAGGAACTTGGGGGCATCATCCAGTACGCTCTTGATAATCGAGATATCGTTCGGTGTATCAATTTTCAACCCGTTTCTATCACAGGCAGAATTGAACATGAGAAGCGAATGGCCATGCGAATAACATCTCCCGATGCGATAAGGCTGATAGAGGAGCAGACCAATGGGAGGATAAAGCGCAGTGATTGGTATCCGATATCCTCAATGATGGGGGTTGGACGTGCAATAGGACTGATCAGAGGTGTGAATCTCTTTGAGCTCCACTCACACTTTGCGTGTGGAATGGCAACCTTCCTCTTCATTAAGGACGATGGTAGCTATTACCCGATAACCGAGGTCGTTGACCTAGAGAGGCTCTTGGTGACCCTTGAGGAAATCTGCAATCTCTATGCTGATGGAGGAAAACTTCCAGGACTCCGTTCAAAACTGAAGCTGATGAGATTCTTAAGACATGTCAAGAAGAAGAGCTTCATGAAGCCACTGATCTCCTCCTTCCTGAGAAGCGGCTCCTATAGTTCTCTAAGGGCCTTCATGAACAAGGTCATCATGTTAGGAATGATGCACTTTCAGGACCCATGGAACATCGATTTAGAGCGTGTAAGGCATTGCACGATAAACTATGCCTCTCCTGATGGACGAATAATCCCATTCTGTACCTACAATAGCATTCACAGGGAAGCAGTTGAATCCAAATATGGAATGGATTCACGGCCTGAAACACTCGTTAAAGAAGAGTCCGCGGGCGCGAGCAGAAGGTGAATGTGGCTGACTCACGATGTCAACTAGAATTCTAGCAGACTGTCATCATCAAGTGTGCTGTTGAACCACTCCGACTGCCATTTCAATCACTAAATATACCTTCTTTTAGATTCCCAGCTATACGGAGTGTAGTCCATGAGGAGAATCTGGAAGCCCGAGATGCCACAGGTCAAGTTCGGCAAAGCCCATCACTTTGAAGGCTGGTACTACAAGATGGTCGACTCTGCCGAGCAGAATGCGCTTGCACTGATACCGGGTGTATCTTTTGGTGCCAACAGAAACGATAGCCATACCTTTGTCCAAGTCCTGGATGGTCGCAACGCTCTCTCCCATTACTACAAGTTTCCCATCGACGAGTTTTCTAGTTCCTCGAAGGATTTTGACATAACCATAGAGAGGAACAAGTTCGCGTTGGAGGGAATCGTTCTATCACTTGAAGACGATGGAAGGTCGGTCCAGGGAGAACTCAGTTTCGGGGACCCGATTCCCTGGCCGGTCCGACGGCTTAGTCCTGGAGCAATGGGGCCATTCCGATTCATGCCCCGTATGCAATGTCTTCATGGAATCCTCAGCTTTGACCATGAAGTCCAGGGTAGCCTGACTATAGACGGGCGAGAGATTGATTTCTCCAACGGACGCGGATATATAGAGAAGGACTGGGGTCGTGAGTTTCCAAGCGCATGGATTTGGATGCAGTCAAACCACTTCGATGAGAAGGGTGTATCCTTTACAGCCTCCATTGCAAGCATTCCGTTTGCCCGTGGTACTTTCACAGGCCTTCTAGCAGGTCTTCTCTTCAATGGGCAAATCCACCGCTTCACCACTTATACAAGGGCCAAGCTCTCTACACCTGAGGTTTCGGATGACCGCGTAGTCTTCAAGATTAAGAGCAATAGACACCTGATAGAGGTGGATGCAGAACGTAGTCACGGCGCATCACTACGTTCTCCTGTTGGGGGGCTAATGATCGGGAGGATTCTTGAGAGTCTTGATGGTTCCATTCACCTCAGACTGTATGACCTGAGGAATAGAACAAAGGATTTGCTCTTTGAGGGAATAGGTCGGAATGCTGGGCTTGAGGTAGTGGGAAATCTCGAAGAGCTTGGTGCAATCAAAGCATGAAGCATTCTGAAGCCAAGAACTTCTCAAGCACAATTCAGAGCGTTTAGAACGGACCAGAGTCATGACGTGACATAGAAGGACTCTATTACTCAATCGACGCGCCTTTTCTTCCTCTTCCCTTGAGCATTGGTCCGTACTTCACAACGATGAGAACTGCAACAAGAGCGAAAATCCCCAAAGTAATCAGCGTTGACATTGCCCCGCCGATGAAGAAGACCTGTGTGTCGGCAAGGTATGTGACTCCCGCATCATCCAAGCCGAACAGCGTGATGTTGGTGGCTCCGGAGGGGTAGTTTGCTGTGTCGAACTGCCAGTTGACCGTGTTGCCGGTCACAAAATGCACTTGTTCTCCACTGAAGTATACAGTCAGGTTCTGGACTTCTGCCGGACCGCCCCCTCGAAGTGTGAAGGTTCCCTGAATGAAGCCGCCCAGGCCGATTCCGATGTTTCGATCAAGCGATAGCGACAGTGTGTTCTGTGCCGCTACGTGCGCATACATGACAGGATTCAGACTCATTACTAACATGATACCTAGGAATCCTACAACAAGCCAGTTGATCCTGTTCCGTGCTGACATCTGAATCATCCTGTGAACTTGCCCCTATTGATACCAATTAAAAGTGAGTTGGTTGAACATCCTTCCTAACGACACCGAAGCACCCAAGGAATACCAGATACGAGGGATCATGGTTGAGCGGAAAGTCAGTCCGTGTTGCAACAGCAATCATCATTGCAATCATACTTGTTGGAATCGGTGCTGCAGTCTATCTCATTCAAATCTCCAGCGAGTCTTTCGAATCACGGACTATCTCACACAACACAAACCTGAATCCGAATCTACGCTAAGAATATGCAGGTGGACTAACTGTCCAATCCTCCGAAACTCAGTCCGTGCGTCCGCCAGACCTGCACTTCGAGAATTCCGTTGTCGATTCAGGAAACGACATTGTGACAGTTTCAATACACTATGCCGTCTACGACACAGACCTAGTCACATTCAAGTCCCGGAACGAGAGTTCTCGCGAAGAGTACCTAGTGGATTCGGGGGTGGGTGCAGAAAGCGTGGACAGCTCGATACAGCTCCAGAATCATGCATCTGTCTATTCATGGGTATTCTGGTTTGAGGCAGACAGCAAGACTGACGCTTGGTCCGTTGATGTTAGATTGACGTTGAGGTACAACTGGGGCTTACCCGGAGCAACACACATGGTTTCCGCTACCCAGAATATGACCGAATCTAGAAACTATTCTCTTCTGTCACCTCTAGGAACCTGCTCATTATGACAATATCCCTTCTAGCTTCATCTTTCTGAAGATATCCTTCCTGCACGAACTCACATCTTGAATAGAACTTGATAGCTCCCTGATCGTCTGCAAACACCTCAAGCCTTGCTTTGTGACAATCATCCATCCTAAAACGATCCAATATCCTCTCCATGAGTAGCCCCCCTATCCCCTTTCTTCGATGTTCTGGTCTAACGTAGATTCCAGAAATATGTCCTACGCCCCATCTACCAACTAGAGAGTCTATGTAACCAACAATTTCATCCTCTATCTGACAGATGAACAGATTGAAGCCCTTCTGTCTATCATCAAAGGCATACTCAAGATAGCCTTCAACGGAAACCTCGCGATTGTGGAATGCCCTCTCCTTGATTCCCATTCTTATCAGATTTACAATACTAGGTACGTCTTTAGGAGAAGCCACACTAATCTCCAAGCTCATCCAATTACAACCCAAAACTCGGATGAATTGCAATGCAAATTGACTCTTTCGCACGCTGAC
>JBHLOD010000233.1:0-3686 GCA_048940825.1 Promethearchaeota archaeon
CTACCTCCAGTCATGCTCTCGCAGACATTGACCTTTCTCAGAATAGTCAGCGCCACTCTGGACAGTCACGTGGTCCGAGTTGGACTATTCGTCACAGAACATGTGACTGGAGAAATAGTAGTTGAGGGCTATACCCTTGCACAGGCGGTGTACATAAGCTTCCAAACCGCTGGTGCCCTTCCACTGAATCTCAGCCTCTCAGGCACCTTAGGGATTTACGAGATTGACATTTCTCCGGCGGCCCTTGCCGCTGGCGAGTATGAAGTGTACGCCGTAGCAGTGACCCGCACGAGCGCATCAGTAGAGTTACATATGGGTGCTCTTCAAATAGTTGAGGACAATTCCATGGTTGTCATCCTAGGTGTAGGCATAGGAGCGTTGATAGTCGTGATCTATCTTGCCCCTCGCCTTAGGGCTGGTAAAAGAGGAGATGCAATGGATTGAAGATTGCCATAATCGGCTATGGACCTGGAGGAGCTGCTGCCGCTACCGCTGCAAGGACCTTCGATTCGAAAGCGGACATCCTTCTTCTGACGGAAGAGAAGACACCTGCACATAAGAAACCCGGATCAGCACTAGCTCTGGAGAATCCGAATACAAAGGAGCTCTACATAGCAGACTGGTCGACCGAAACGCTGTCATCGAAGCGTATTGAGGTCCGCACTGGGACTAGCGTGGTCGGCGGCAATCTAAGGGAAAAGACGATAGACGTGGTTTCAAACGGAGGCAAGACATCAACATTAGGATATGACAGACTCATCATCGCGACTGGGGGTATTCCAAGAGTTCCCGACATACCCGGCGTTGACCTTCCTGGAGTCTTCACCATTCAGTCGATGGCGGATACCTCAGCAATCGGAAAGGAGATGTCCACAAAACAGTCGTTTGTGATTGTTGGAGCTGGATTCAGTGGACTCGAAACAGCCGAACGGCTGTATAAGATGGGCAAGGATGTCCACATCATAGTCAGATCGCGTCTAATGAGAACACAGCTCGAGGAATCCATGAGTGATGAGCTACTCTCACGAATGCCAAGCAAGATACAGGTTCATCTGGGTCATGCACCTTCGAGAGTGCTCGGGTCTAAGAAGGCTGAGGGAGTCGAGGTAGGAGGCAAAAAGGTAATTGCGGATGCCGTCTTGTTCATGACAGGAGTACGTCCCAATACAACTATTGCCAAGAAGATTGGACTCAAGGTAGGGCCACTTGGCGGAATCCCCGTCAACAGCAAGATGGAGACTGAGGCAGAAGGTGTCTTTGCAGTCGGTGACTGCGTTGAGATGAACGACCCACTAACAGGCGGTCCGATTCTCTTGCCAGTAGGAAGTACAGCTGCGCGGGCGGGAAGGCAAGCTGGAGTAGCAGCGGTGGGAAGAGAGAAGATCTATGACGACACCACATTGCGTCTTCAATATGACCGCATCTTCGGTACAGATATTGTATGTGTCGGGCACTCCTCAACAACTGCTCGAGGCCTGAGGTTGGACACCAAGGTTTCCTACATCAACGGCTCTAGCGAGTCGATGAAAGTTGCCCTAGTCACTACAAAGGATGACCTTTTGATCGGAGGGCAGGTTCTTGGAGCCAGAATGGGAGCCAGGGTGGGGTACGAGATCACCAAGCGGGTTGAGAAAGGTGTGAAACTCAAAGAGCAACCGCTCCTAGAAAGCCGTCACGATCAGATATTGGCTCTTCTCGAGAGAACCCTTGGACCTATTCGATAGCAGGGGGCGGACCATAGTCTTCTGGCGGTTGATCGAAGTCGTCAGGTGGATATTCTATTCGCCTCGGTTTCTTCTTGCCAGCACTTAGCCTGATTGCTCCAACATATACCAACGAAACTCCGACAACTGCAAGTAGTCCAAATGTCAACGCAGTTATGAATACGTCATCGGCGGGGTCAGTGGGCACCAAGAATGTCTTGTGAAACACCTTCACATTATCGCTGGAATCCTGCGCAACAATGGTGACGTCGTAGAATCCGCTACTCTCAAGAATGAACTCCGAGGAGAAGACATACCCAAGTGTTTCGGAGGAAGCACCGAGGATGTTGGACCCTGTAGGGCCCACAATTGTTATTGTAACGTCCTCAAGATCATCATCGAACACGTATGTGGTCAAGTTAGCAACTTCTCCAACAGCGTTGATGTTCAACCGTACATCATAGATTCTGGGAGTGTCAGGGATGATGGCCCCCGCGATGTTTCGCAATAGCCTGAGGTTGTCTGCACCGCCGCGGATGGCATCAAATAACGTGTCATCATAGAGTGTTGAACCGTCTGAAATTACAATCACCTGACCTTTTCCCGCTTCGGCTACGGCAACGATAGCGTGACTCTTTGCCTGGTCATACCAGAAGAGCCCCCGTGTGTCTGTCGCTGTCGGGTCAATATGCAGAGTGCTACCCCACAGGATATAGAGATTCTCGACTCCGTCCATTAGAGGATCAGATTCCACTGCACCTCCCGTATCGACACCGTAGAACTCTCCAGTGACAGGTGTTGCACCCTCTCCAATACCGAATTCTTCGCATTGGATTCCATACGGTGCGAGAATCTCATTGTAGGAGTCGATGGCAAATGCGGCTTGGCCATTCGTGTTGTTGTAGAACTCCGAAAGTACAAGTAAGGTCCCGCCACCTTCAACAAACTCGTGAAGGGCATCAATCTCGTCTTGTCCATAAGAGAGTTCAGTATCCATTATCATGAAGGTTTCAGCAATTGCCAGGTCACCAGAATCGATGCGGTTGGGGCCAAATCCAGTATTGACCCCAAACTCTTCGAGTAGAACTCCCTGTTGACGGAGATACTCTTGGAAGTATCTGTAGAAACTTGGATCATCCACGTCTGTGTCGTGGTGAGCCATGTCAACAAGCAGTCTTCCACCGTACGTTGTGATCCTAAGCTCAATCTCGATTTCGGTTATGTTCATTCCGCCAGAAACCAGTGTTAGGGTTCCCGTATAGTGACCCGTCGCATTGAGTGGCAGACTCCCAGGCACACTAAGACCTATGCTGACGAAAGTGTATCCTGTATCCACTAGAAAGGCGCCTTGATGACTCTCCACGAACTGGCTAGCATTTCCGGATGGAACAAGAACAGCTGAAGAATAGCTCCTGGTGGACAAGATGGTGATGTTCTGGCTTGGACGGTCCTCTCCGATAACAAGCACAGTGGATGACCCGGGTAGAGTTGGGTATCTCCTTGGAGTCATCACCGTAAGCTGACCAGAAGAGGCTTCAAGCAGCGTTGAGGCTGCGGTCACATTTGCCAGTCCCCAACCTTGCTCCATTGAATCAGAGTCAAGATCTTTTGCACTGGTCATCAAAGCAATCTTTGCCTGCAAAGGAGTGAGACCCGTATGCTTTTGTTTGAGGAGTGCAACGATTCCTGCTATCTGTGCTGTGGAGGCAGAAGTTCCGGACCATTGAGTATAGTAAGTTCCGTACGTACTCTCCTCGTATGGCGGAAAGTCGGCTCCCGCATTCTCATAGCGACCAGATACAACACTCAGACCTGGTGCAATTATGTCCGGTTTGGCAAAAAGTCCGAGAGGCTGGGTAATCTCACGTTGCACAGGCCCACGACTACTGAAAGCTGCGACCCCCGTAGAACCCGCTGATGCCCCCACCGTGATGACTTCGTCGACGAATCCGGGCGAGTATATGGAGAACGGTGCAGGACCAG
>JBHLOD010000234.1:0-3683 GCA_048940825.1 Promethearchaeota archaeon
GTCGCAGGCGTCGCTTTGGCGTTTGTGTGGATGTTTTGTCTCTTCATCTGGTTCTGGTTCTATGCTGCGCCGTATAATGTCTATCAGAACCTAGCAGTCGTGCTAGTGTCACTCTTCATCTTCGTTGCCATCGGGATGGCACTTGGACGGAGATATTGGCCAGGCCTAGATGACATGGACTGGAAAGACGACGAGTAGACCTGATACTTGAGGGGCCTACGCAAGATACCGCAGGTCCCTCGCTTATTCTATTTCACAATCAAGTCAGTCGATTCTGAACGGAAGACTTATAGGTATTCTACTAATAGAATAGTTCCATTACACTAGTGGAATATCTTTCGAGTTGAGGCACATGGGAAAGCGAGGGACTTTCTCCATTCTCCCGCCAACCTACTTGGCTGTTTTGTCTCTGATTGGTGCAGGGGCCAAGTATGGGTATGAAATCAACCAGATTCTGGATCATAGAGGCTATCGCAACTGGGTGGACATCAAGATGTCCTCTGTATACAAGGCTCTCGGCGAACTTGAGAAGCGTGGCCTGATATCTGGCAGGAAGTCTGAAAAAGGACTTCAACCTGCAAAGAAGACCTACGTGATGACCTCGAAAGGAAGAAAGGAGCTCAAGACGCAGGTCACTCAAGCTCTGAGCAACCCGCCGCAAGCGCACACCATGTTTGACTTGGGAATTTCTGCAATCTGGGCTTTGACAGAGTCTGAAGCGCTCACTGCATTGAGGCACTACCGCGACCACTTGGAACAGGCAAAAGAGTTTCTCGCATCAAATGTGGAAGGGATTGTCAATATCGATGAACTGGCAAGAACCAACCCTGAACGCATAGTCGGTAGCATGCCTATTTCGGAGATTGAAGACAGGACAAGTCTACCAATCATCAGGGTGCTATTTGAGCGGCCCCTGGCAGCTGTTACTGCACAGCACGATTACTTGAACAAGCTCATTGAGAGAATTGAAACTGGGAAAGAGAAGTTTCCATTCAGCAAAAGTAAGTAAGGGAAGGACTACAGATGTCAAAGAGCAAGAAGCAAAGAGAGTTCCAACCAGCAGGAATTGAGGATGAGAGAATAGTCCTTGACTTTGAGCACTTTGGGGATGGCAAGAACTGCCAAACAAGCGCGATGGTCAGACTGATGCACCATTTTGGCCATGACATCAGCGAATCGATGCTTGTAGGCATCTCGTCAGGCCTCGGTTTCATCTATTGGTTCATGAAGATGATGCCATATCCGATAGTAGGAGGAATGAACCGATCTGACTGCAGAAAGTTCCCGGGCATCCTTGGCAAAGCTGCGAGAAGATTGGGCGGCGATTTCGAGTCAATACTGACGAGAAGCGTCAAGAAAGCCCATCTCTTCCTGAAGGACACTCTAAAGAGCAACCAGCCGAGTCTTGTGTGTGTGGATATGGCCTACCTTGACCATTTGTTGACGGGAGAGGATGACCATTTTGGAGAACACAACTTCCTCGTGTATGGAATTGACGAACCCAAGAACGAGGCGTACATATCCGATAGATTCCATGGCACTCACGCAATGCCACTCACTCAGTTACAGAAAGCCAGGGCATCTGAATACCCACCATTCCCTGCGATGAATCAGGCCGTGAGATTCACTTTTCCAGATAAGTTGACACCAGTACAGGAGGTTATTCCATCAGCCATAAGAGAGAACATTGATGCTTTACTCAATCCTCCAATAAGGAACGTAGGTGTCAAGGGCATTGTCAAGTGGAGCGAGGAGCTTGGGAAGTATCCCAAGTTGATTCCAGAGCCGAAGGAGCTGGTGCATGCTCTGGTCATGCACTATGTTTACATCGAAACGGGAGGTTCCGGAGGGGCAATCTTCAGACAGATATACGCAGACTTTCTAAGAGAGGCGGGGGAACTCATGAACCACGATGGCCTCTTGAAGGCTTCAGAAGAGTTCCAAGGAATTGTGGACACTTGGCACGAGATTGCGGAGGGACTCCTTCCTGATGACTACTCCGCCCTCCGGAAACTACGAGAAATCCAATGGGCAATCAATTCGGACCTTGAAACCGACGGACTCAAGGCACTGAAAAGAGTCGAGAAGAAGGCTGGAAGAGTTCCCGATTTGCTGGAAGAAGCGGCCAAGTCTGAGATACAGGACTTCTTGAAGTTCATTCCATTGGTTCAGGAACTCTTGATTAAAGTCAGCGAAATGGAAACCGAATCCCTTACAGCCCTAGGGTCCACGATCTAGATGACGAAGAGAGAAAGCGGGAGTGAAACCTTGGAGATCAAGATTCGCGGCGCGAGGGAGAACAATCTCAAGGGATGCTCCGTTGACATAGGCGATGGTCTCACAGTTGTCACAGGAGTAAGCGGCTCCGGGAAAACATCACTCGTTTTCGACAGTCTGTACAAGGAAGCCCGTCGACGCTTCCTTGAAGTCTTCAATGCAGGCCGATATGCCGCGCGCCTGACTCCTGCAAAAGTCGACTCAATCACAGGCATTGGACCTAGCATAGCTGTGGGACAGAATCTGCTGAATCGGAACCCCCTTTCAACGCTCGCGACGGCCTCTGGACTTCATCCATTCCTAAGACTACTCTATGCAAGGTTCGGAGTTAGATACTGCACAAATTGTGGTGAGATTCTGGCAATAATGACGGATGATGAAATCCTGGAATCTATTGTGACTCTAGCGAAGAGAAGCACAGTGAAGATATCCGCGCCACTGGTCCGTGGCATAAGGGGCAGTCACGCCACTTTACTGAAACTTCTCTCCAAACAGTTCGGCCGACATTACTTGCTTGTTGATTCGAAACCTTGGAACGGACGCAGATTGAATGCTGAGCTTGAGCATGATATCGAAGTAGTTGTTGGAGAGGTTTCAAAGAGACCCTCGAAACGTGCAGTACGCGAAGCGGTGCAGAAAGTTGTGGCTCTGGGAGCGAGTACAATCTTCGCCCGTACTGGGGAAGACAAGCTCGCGCTGTCAAGGACTCGTGAGTGCAGTCAATGCGGCACTTGGTTTGAAGAAGTAGAACCGAAACACTTCCGCATGATATGTGACCGCTGTAAGGGAAAAGGGTGTGAAGTCTGCAGAGATACAGGACTAAATGCTGAGGCTGCTATGATCAAATGGCAGGGTCACAGCCTACCTGAGCTTCTGAACCTCCCCCTTGATGAATTTGGTTTGCTCTTTAAAGCCGCCCAAATGCCCTCAACGGCTAGCAGGTTGAGGGTGGAAATCGAGAAAAGAATCAAAGCTCTTCAGACCATGGGTCTGGGGTACATTCAGCTAGACCGACCATCCCCGAGTCTCTCCCGTGGTGAATCACAACGGGTACGACTGGCAATCTCATTGGTAGGTCAGTTGGAAGACATGGTCCACCTTCTCGATGAGCCATCAATTGGTCAACACCCCGCAGACGTAAGGAATCTGCTTCCCGCCTTCCAGAGTCTGCCAGGTCCCGTTGTGTATATCGAACACGATAGAGTTTCAGCAGCTTCTGCCGACAGAGCAATTGACCTTGGTCCCGGTGCCGGAGAGGATGGTGGAGAGATTGTCTTCGAGGGAACGCCTGAAGAACTCTGGAAGGCCGATACGATATCGGCCCGATACTTCAGTTTGAGAAGCAAGGTACCTGCACGTATGCACCTAGCTGACCCATCTGAGTTTCTGACGGTTCAGTCTGCGAC
>JBHLOD010000235.1:0-3682 GCA_048940825.1 Promethearchaeota archaeon
TAGTCTGTACAATGTATGCCCCTTCAGTACTTGCGAATACTTTGTCCTCCCTGTGCGCACGGAAGTCGGCTCTTCGTACTTTGATAGCGTCGCTGACCTCTCCTAGGCGTTTGTCTACTTCCGTAAGAGTTTCAAGCTTCTCCTCGACAGGAATCTTGAACGGGTCCTTCTTAACGCTTGTATGATATTCATCTTCTACAGCCACATTGTCGACTAGGATCACTGGGTCACTTCTAGTTGACCCTGAAGCCCTGGCAATTCTGACTGCAAGCCTTGCTGTACTCCGGATCTCATTCTTTGAGATGTCATGCGACGCTGCGAAACCCCAGCCGCCGTCAGCGATTGCACGGATACCGAATCCTCTCACAGTCGCAAGACTCAGCAAGTCAATGTTGCCATCCTTGACAGTGATATCTTCCCCGCGAATAGTCACTATTCGGATGTCTGCGTAGGTTGCTCCCTCTTCTCTACAAGTTTCAAGTGCATTATTGGCAAAGTCCTTCATTTGTCCGAAGCCCCAAGAATCTTGGTGTCTGAAGGCCGATAATACTCTTCCGAGGGCTAGATGTGCTGGAGTTTCGTGAGTTTCTCTACTGCAACTCCAAGAAAAAGGAGGCAGAGTGCGAAACGAATACTAGGAAGCCCTTCGCACTCGAATAACGAATATCCTGCCAACCCTCTACCAAAGCTGGTACTGTCTCTTCACGAAACCTTCCCAGACCATGGGCAGCTTTGCAATGACTTCATCAGATATGCTCTCGACAGAGCCTCGCACCTTGTCAATGTCACATTCTCCGTACAGTTCGACATTGATTGCCTTGGGCTCTGTAATAGGTGCACCTATCTGGCTTACGATGTAACAGTAGACTTGCGTGAGATCTGGATGTTCTTCTACAACCTTCTCAACGATTTCTCGGGCCGCAACATTGTACGTCTTGCCAACATGAGACACAGGATTCTTACCGGCTGCAGCTTCGAGCGTCATCGGTCTGTAAGGAGTAATGAGGCCGTTCGCCCTGTTGCCTCGGCCGACCTGGCCGTCATCACCATGCTCTGCAGAGGTTCCTGTGACAGTCAAGTAGAACAATCCATCTTCAGGGCTGTCGGCAGTGTTTACACTCACTTCAACAGGCTGGTCTGTAATCTTGACGGCCATATTGGAGAGTAGTTCTCCTATACCCTCCATGACACTAGCGTATTCTTCTGCATCTTTCGTATGGGTGGAGATAATAGCAGCTGCCACCTGCAGGTGGATGCTATCTCCGACTCTTGTACCCATGACCTTGATGTCTTCGCCAATCTGCGGCCACTTCTTCTTGGTGTATCCATGATTAAGCAATTGCTCCGCCTCTAGGACGAGCACCTCAGTTGGTGATAGTGGTGCATAGCTTACGCCAAAAGACGTGTCGTTGGCCCTGGGAATGTCAACCCCAACTTCGAAGTTGCCCACAAGATCGGTACTACCTGCTCGAATCTTGTAGTCGATTATGACGTCTGAATTCACGTCAAGGTTTGGAAGGTCGCCACTGAGCCACTCTCTAGTATGCTCCACTGCAAACTTGCCTACGGGAACCTGACGCTCATAATCCTTGTCGACAACATCAACAGCTCGACCACTCATCAGGAGATAGATTGGCTCGATGACATCGCCTCCTCCGAAGCGAGCATTTGACTGACCTCCTACGAGGAGGACCTTGTCAACGTTATGATGCTGTACCTGTCCGAATGTTTCAATATAGTACTGGCTTAGCCGGACTGAGAGTTCCTCAGCTGCTTTGTCACAAAGGGTGTCAGGATGTCCTTTCCCCTTGCGCTCAACAATCTCAACTTTCCTCTCTGGAACGGGTATGCCTTCGCCACGCGTGACTTCAATAACCATTCTAGTTCAGCTCACTTTGTCTTGTTGTTCATCCGGCGCCCGTTGAAAGGCATAAAAGGGTTGGCATGCGAACGCTTTTGTAGTACTCTCAGGAATAACGGGCTGCGAAAAATGCATCTAAGGAATAGATTTCATCGGGTTTGTTGAACGTGAAAGGTAGCGAGGCAATTGAGATACTAAAGCGTGAGGGCGAGAAACTTGCGCAGCTGAGAAGAGATGCCGGGCTTTCGCAAAAGGAACTGGCTGACAAGCTTGGTGTAACACAGTCTTGGGTATCCAGAGTGGAGAAAGGATCTCTCGATGTCAGTCACTCAATGATGGTAAGAGCCCTTGAAACAATTGAACATCATCGGATTGAACGGCGATTCATAGGGCAGTTCCAAGGGATGAAATGTGTGAATCTGATGACCGAGAATCCGATAGCAGTCGATCCTAGAGACCCAGCATCACGAGCCATGAAACTGATGCAGGACAACGGGTATTCACAGATTCCTGTCGTTCGGGGAAACATGATTCTCGGGATGGTGACAGAGCAAGACATCATGAAGGAGTTACACCACGACCTGGGTCAGATTTCTGTGCAGGCGGTGATGTCGCCGGAGGCACCTCCGATAGTTGACGAATCCGCCCCAGTAGTCAACGTGATCCCTCTCCTCTATACATACCAAGCTGTCCTGGTTCAGAGCCAAGGGCGGCTGACCGGGATTCTTGCCAGATCGGATCTCCTTAGTCTCAAGTAGCCTGTCTGTCTTGGAACACACATGTGACCTCTTCGAGCATGGGAGTTGATTGTTTTGCCTCTATTCAAGAGTTAAAATGGTCTCGAGCATGAACCTCTCAGAATCAGTTATAAACACCTGAATTGAAACTGTAATTGGAGACTTGGATATTGGCTGGTGCTGACTTCGAGGCATTTGAGGACCTTCGGGAAAGTCTAGACACTTTCATAGAACGATGGTCGAAGATTCAGCGCAACTCGGTGAAGTCAATTCAAGCAGTCACAAACACGCTTGTCCAGATAGAGCACATCGATGGACCTCTTGGTAAGCTTGAAGGCCTTCAGAACATCCGCGAGAATGCTCGGGGGAAACTGCTTGTTAACCTATTTGACAAGCTAGTTCCAGCATTGGAGGCTTCCATAAAGGAGTTCACAAAGCTGATGAAGATGTTTGAAACCCTGCGGCATAGAATCTCTTCACTCCAGACAATCACTGAAACTCTTCGTGGTGACGGTCCAGAAGACAAGAAGCTGGATAGCCTCGTAGGTTTTCTTGATCTGATCGTGCTCAGCATACAGGACATTCTTGACATGTTCGAGTCAGAATGGCTCATCAAGGCAACAATCTTCAGAGACCTCGAAGAAGGTGGCGTCGAACTCGGCGTCATCACAAACTACCTCACCATGTGGAGTGTGGAGCCCAACATCGAGCCACATGCCTTGGAGAAGCTCATGAAGGACTTGGATGAGCACTTCGACCTACTTAGAGACATATTCCAGGGGAAGACCGGAATCCAGCTCCCGGACTTCTACCGCAAGGTTTCTTTCTAGCTGACAGCAGCCGAAACAGTTTCTCAGGCCATGCTCCGGGACGGCAGACTCCTGCCTATTCGCTTCCTTGCTTCTTCGACCAATAGGAGGACTACGCCGAATACTGCAATCTCCACCCACTCCCAGAGTTCAAGTTGAACAAGTCCAAACACTGCTGTCAGTGGGGGGAATAGGAAGAGGATACTCACAAGGAATATGTCAACCAAGTAAACAAGCAGAATCATCCTGTTGCTGGTCAGTCCGATTTCAGTAAT
>JBHLOD010000236.1:0-3678 GCA_048940825.1 Promethearchaeota archaeon
CTTGCTTGTTGTGATGCTCTGATAGCGGCTCAGAACGCCGTGATAGCCGCAGAATCACTAGGAATCGGCTCGTGCTATATCGGGGACATAATGGAGAACATCGAGATACACAGAGAGATGTTCGACCTGCCAAGGTGGGTATTTCCAATTGCGCTACTCTGTTTCGGATATCCATTACTCGATAGGCCAGAACGTGAAAAGGTCCCACGATTTCCCAAACCGTTTGTATACTTCGAGGACAAGTATTCGCATGTTGACGGCCAGGAATTCGAGCGTATGCTTGAGGCCATCTTTGGTGACCGGGGTTCTCACAAGGACGCCGAGAACATTGGACAGAACATCTACCTGCGGAAGACTGGCTCTGATTTCGCGGCGGAAATGCGTCGGTCGGTTAAGGTTGCCATACGAGATTGGATTGAGACTCCGCTCTCTCAAGAATGATTGGTAAGGCTTTTTGCCTACCACACCCCAAATCCTTAGTTGGTCAGGGGCTTTCAAATTTGAGAAGACTGGTGTTGTTTGCAATTGCGGTTCTTTTTCTGACAAGCACACCTGCTTTAGATACCAGTCCTGATTCCACGACCCCGTCTTTTAGCTTGGGCAGTACTGCTGCTGACAGCCTTGATGGCATCTCAGATAGCATAGGGGAGTTGCTTTTCTCAGAGGAATTTAGGAGTCCTTCTCTTGGCTTCAACAATTCAAATTGGAATCTCACAAGAATAAGCAATCCTAGCTTCGCCTGGGTTGACAACGAGAAGTCTCAACTTAGCTCAAGTTTGCTCGGTGGTTCAATCTTGACCACTATGCAGGTGTTCAACAATGGTGTGATCGTCGATATGAGCTTCTCCTACAGCCTTGGAGTATCCTACTTCTCAATTGGCTGGTGTGACGAATGGAGGGACAAGGGGAGTGAATGGAGAATCGACTTCAGACAATGCAACAATGGTGTTTTCATTGACTATTGGGACGATGCGCTTTTTCTGGTGAGCTACCTAGATGGTGAAAGAACAGTTGCGCCAATCCGTGACGTAGATTTAACTGGCATCAGGAACTTCAGAATTGCTTGGATTTCATCGCTTGTAATTCTGGAAGTAGATGGCGAGTCCATTGCGTTTATTTCGAAGAATGTCCCCTTGGGTCCACTGCCTTTCTCTATCGCCATTTCTAACCATCGCCACGTGCAGGCAGGTGACAATCTTGTTCTTGACTACGTTAGATTATACAGATACGATAGAACTCCGAAACCGTTTGACCCTCAGATAGTTCATCTATGGCCCAATAATGGATCCTCTGTATTCATGGACGACACAGTAGACTTTCATCTTCTCGGAGCATCAGGTCCCTTGTACTACTCTTGGGACGACGAAGGATACGTCCCAGTCGATTCGCCTTGGGATGTGCCAGTACCAGAACTGAATGGAGATCATACACTTCATTTGAAAGCCACGAATGATGGTCTTCACTGGTCAACAGGTCGCTTTGTGTTCTATGTTCGGGACTATCCTCCAATCTTGGAGGCAGGCTCAATGTCAAGAACCCCTCTCATCGACGGACTGTTTGATTCAGATGATACGAGTGGGGCCACGCAGTTTGAAATCACATTGAGAAATGAGTGCAGAGAAGAAGTTGCTGTTAGCATCGCCCTTGGCTTCACAGAGAGCCATTTCTATGTTGCTCTTGAGTCTCCAGTTGCCGATACGTATCACTCCAGAGCCACAGTGTATTTTGATGGAAACGCAGACGGACTCTGGAGTGATAACAGTTCAGATGCTTGTGTTACTTGCCCCTCTCCAAGCGGGGACGCAGTCTACGACAAGGTCGAGGAACCACAGGGAACTAGTGTGATTTCTCGCTCTCCTGAGGGATTTGCCAGAGCCTCCGCAACACAAGATGATGGCGTCTTCTACGAATTCATGGTTTCACACTCTACCTTGGGCATCAACATATCCCGCGGTATTGGCCTAGGTATCAGAATCTCTCATGGCGGCATCAACTTTGCGCTTCCGAGGATGGATTCGCTGCCCAACTCATCACCTCTAGTGGTCAAGAATGACGGGGTGTTGACAGCCCCCTCAAGTATCCTGTATAGATTGTCGGTGGTCGTTGTCATTACTCTTGGAGTAGTAGTTGGTGCCATAGGAAACCTTCTCATGAAGAGAGAAACGTTCTCCCTAGAACAGACTCTCAGGAATGAACGGCTTGAGAGGGTCAAGCTGTTACTGTTCTCTCATGAACGAATATCCGTAGACCGTGTTTCAAGAATGATTGGCTCAGATTCAGAAGAGACGGAATCGCTCATTGTGGAGCTGCTGTCCAGAGGATTTCCCGCCTATCAATCTGGAAGAGATCTTATCCGCGTAACTCAAGTTGAAAAGAAAGAAAAAGGGGTTTAGCTGTCGTTCTCCGGAGGGGTGACTGTTCAAATGAAAGGACGCCCACTATTCGCAGTGTTCTTGCTAATATTCATGATATCGGTAGACGGCTTGGAATGTTTACTAGTTTCACCGACTGATGACGCCTATATGCAACTCACAGCTTCTCACCAAGATCGACCTTGGAGCCCTTTGTCCACAGATCCTGTATTCTTCGACGATTTTGACTCAGGTCTTGGATTCAACACCTCTCTCTGGCAACTCGAAACATTCGGAGAAGGAAGCGTAGGTTGGGTTGACGGTGAATACTTCAACATGTCTTGTGAGCGGCACTCTTTCCGGGCACTCTCTTCAAAGATGACTTTCGAAGTTGGACAGGAAGTTAGCATGAGGATGAAGATGCAGGAAGACGAGGCTGTTCTTATGGTTGGTTGGACGAATCAGACGCCGACTACCGGATGGAACTATCACTTCGGCCAAAACTCCACCTATATGCAGGGAGCATTATCCACCGCACTATTGGAAGTCAACTCCGGGGAAGGACCACTCCACAGAGTGATGTTGTCAGATGTAGAGACATCATCGTGGCACACCTACAGAATTGTGTGGAACAACTCAGTAGCAGTCGCCTACGTGGACGGTAGAAGAGCAGGCGTCATTGGAGCGGAAAACCCTGGCGGGCCACTCCATTTCAAGATCGCAATTACCGAATTCCGGAACATGACTACTGAAGGCTGGGTGCTTATTGATAGCGTTAGCATATCCCCGCACAACTCAATGGCGGCGGAGAACCCTCCCATTGTTGCACTCAACTCCCCAGGGAATGGAACTTTAAACCTGGCAGGAGAGCCAGTAGAAATCATCTTGGTTGGTTCAAATCAAACGTTGTTCTATTCGTGGGACGGTGCTCAGAACCAGACTACTGGTCCACCCTTTGTACTTTCATTACCTCAAGGCTTAGGCCTTCATACGTTAGACCTATATTGCCAAGATGGCTATGCACTTGGAAACTGGGCCAAGGCGCAATATACCTTTGAGGTTGTTAGTCAACCTCCAAGGGTGTTCGCACCATTTCTCACTTCTGCTCCCACTGTGGACGGAGCAATCTCACGGAACGAGTGGCCTGACGCTTCCAAGACGACACTCAGAATGTTTAGACCGGATGGATTCACGCAAGACGTGGATGTCTTCTTAGGACACGATGAGAGCTTCTTTTACGTGGCAATTGACTCGCCACTAGCCTCAGGACACGACTCAAGGGCGGAGATTATACTGAATGGCATTGTCGATGGGAAGTATCACGGTG
>JBHLOD010000237.1:0-3675 GCA_048940825.1 Promethearchaeota archaeon
CAGGAGCACACGTTGTCTTGGCGGCCCGACGAAAAGAGCTTCTAGACAAGATTGCCAAGAAAGTGGCCGACGAGTATGGAGTCAAGGCCTTCTCTTTCAAGGCGGACGTTGCCAAAGAGAAAGAAGTTGTAGAGATGGTCAAATTCACAGTCGACAAGTTGGGAACCATTGACGTGTTGGTCAACAACGCTGGAATGTACGTCTTCAAGCCCCTGCTAGAACAGACAATTGAAGATTGGCATAGAGTAATGGATGTAAATCTGACTTCAGCCTTCGTCGCCAGCAGAGAAGCTGCGAAGGTGATGATTCCAAAGAAGCATGGGTGCATAATAAACATCTCATCCACGTTCGGATTTGGTGCTACAAGATTCACAGAGATAAGCTACTATACATCCAAGGCCGGAGTGAATCTCTTGACTAAAGCGCTCGCTGTAGAGCTGGGCGAGCACAACATTAGGGTCAACGGCATTGCGCCAGGTTTCTTCCCGACCGCCATGTCGATTGAGGCCATGACAGACAAGGAGACTAGTAAAGTTATCAGAGCACGTACAGTCCTGCCTATGTTTGCAGAGAATGAATGGATTCGAGGAGCAGCTTGCTTCCTTGCAAGTGACGACGCCAAGTACATCACTGGTCATACGCTAGCAGTGGACGGTGGCTGGATGGCGTTCTAGGTTGACTTGCCATCTTCTGGGCGTATCGCACGGACTACAGAGGATTGGGTAAAGAGAGCATCGCACAGGCTGACAGTAGGAAAGAACTCCTCCAATCATCTGCGAGAACCAAGGATTCGCCGCTGGCTAGCTTCTGTCTAGTCAGTAGCCTCCTAGCTTGATTTGCTTGTGTCTCTGAATATCTGCCGAGTTGTGATGTCTGCACTCATTATCACACTTGGTACGCCGGCTCCAGGGTGTGTGCCCGCTCCCACCAAGTATAGACCCTTCACATCGCGGGATCTATTGTGGGGACGGAAGTAGCCTGACTGCATAAGAAGAGGCTGAAGCTGGAATCCCGCTCCCTTGTAGGAATCAAATTCTGCCTCATAGTCTGCAGGAGTGAACACGCTCGAAACCGCTAAGTTATCAAGTAGGCCAGGTAGCACGCTTTTGTCCAAAGTCGAGAGGATGTGGTCTCGGAACTCCTCCTTTTTCTCCTCCCAATCAGTCTTGGAATCCAAGTTCGATACTGGAGTGCAAGCGTACATTGCTTCACACCCTTCTGGTGCCAACTCAGGGTCCGTTCTCGTCGGAATATGAAGGTAGGTAGAGAAATCATCCGGCACTACATGACGTTTGAATATATCATTGAGTAGCTCTTTGTATCTAGGACCGAAGATTATACTGTGATGAGTCATGTCAGGGAACTTCCTCTCTACCCCAAAATAGACCATAAACAAGCTCATGCTATACTTGGCCTTCTGGTAGCGCCGGTCGGTATTCCAGAGTCTGAACTCCGGTTCTATCAGGTTCATGTATGTGTTGGCGACATCCGAGTTAGAGATGACAATCTCACTATCGTAATGCTTGCCTTCCTTGGTAGAAACACCAGTGACCTTCCTGCTCTTAGAAACCTCTATCCTATCCACCTCACTGTTGAGGACTACATTGCCACCGAGCTCTTTGAAGAGCTTCTCAAATGCTTCAACAAGCTTGTGTGTGCCGCCTCGCACCCACCAGACTCCATGCTTCTCCTCGATGTATGTTATCAATGTGTAGATGGAAGTGACATCAAATGGGTTGCCACCTATGAAGAGAGGATTGAAGGAAAGTGCCATGCGCAGCCTCTCGTCCTTGACGAAGCTCGAAACTCTACCATAGACACTCCGATAGGCTTGATGAAGGATTCCGGCAGGAGCCATCTTTGCCATGCTCCATATTGTTTCGAATGGGACTGATCCGAAGCCTTCGAATCCGAGTTCGTAAACAGGTTTTGTTTTCGTCATGAATTTCCTGTATCCATCAACATCGCCTGGGCTAATTCGCTCTATCTCTTTCAGGTTCTCTTCGAAGCTTCCGTAGTTCATATGCGTTCCATCGGGGAAGTACAGCCGATACTTGGGGGATACGTTCACCATCTCGACATATTCCTCTCGTCTACGATCAGCCGCTTCAAAGACCTCATCGATGACAGTGGGTGGAGTGACAATGGTCGGTCCAGTGTCGAAGGTATACCCTTCTTTCTGGAATACACTAGCCCTACCTCCAAGTTGGTGGCGCTTCTCAATGAGAGTCACTTGAAATCCTCTAGCCTGCATACGAATCGCAGCGGCTAGTCCACCTAGACCGGATCCGATTACGACTGCGGTCTTGCCCTGTCCCTGGTTTGAGTTGTCCATGAGCTATCTACCTCCTATCACCAGCTGAACAACCTTGAGCATTTCACCAATTTCACTCCTTTGAAAAGGAGGTCAAGTCCTTTGCCTCTCTCAAGTATTCACGTCTAAGTCTATAGGCAATCAAGAGCTTCTTCCATTTCGGAACCATTGCTCGCCTACTCAGAACGTTATAGTTCATTCCTTCGATTTCATTCAGAATCTCTGAATACACTTTCGCTGCAACTTTCACAGTGAAAGCGGGGGCGGGAGGCAGGTCACGAATGCCAATCTCTGCCCTAGCGTAGAGCGATCTGGCTCGCCCGATCTCATGTTGGATGAGCCATTTCAGATTTGCACTTGGTTCGGTAGCCTCGAAGTCAGCCTTCCTAACGCGAAAGTCCTTCCGAGTTTCGGCGGGGATATAGATTCTCTGATTGAGGTAGTCCTCTTTGATGTCACGCAGAATGTTAGTGATTTGCATTGCGTGGCCCAGATCCGCCGCTCTTTGGAGTGTTTCTCTTCCTTCTGCACCCCACACATGACACATCAAGATTCCAACGGTTGATGCGACATGATAACAGTATGAATCCAGTTCCTTGACTGTCTTGACCTCTGTGAGATTGACGTCCATTCTAACTCCTTCTACCAATTCGTGGAGATATCTGGCGGGAATCTCATATCGAATCATTGTATCGCCAAAGGCATGGAGAATCGGATGACGGAAGACTTCGCCGTCTGCCATCCTATCAATGATATCATCAAGGTGCTCAAGCTCCTTCTCTAGTTTGGCCTTTGGGAGGTCGATTTCATCAGCGTAATCATCTGCAAGTCTGCAAAAGCTATAGAGAGCTGCAGTCGATCTTCTCTGCTCGCTGTCGAGATAACGAGAAGCAAAGTGAAAGGACTTTGCATGTAGAGAAAACAGGTCCATGCAGAAATCATAGCTCTCTGACAGACCGTAGCTATTTGTTGAGTTCGTCACTATCTGTGACGGCAATTCCGTCAGGTGTGCTTTATAGTCTGAAATCATGGCATCTATACTCCTGAGTATCACACTTCTAATGTCATGAAGCCCCTCCTTTGTTCTCAATCGAAACCTGTGAAATGACTTCACGATTGTGCAGAATTAACTATATTTAAATGTTAAGCTATAGCGCCGAACTAGATTAAGGTCTAATATTCATAACCATGGAGTGATAGTTGTTGAAAGTCGCAATAGTCGGGGCTGGAATAGGAGGATTGTCACTTGCAGCCCTTCTAGGGAAAGAGGGGCATGACGTTGCGGTGTTTGAGAAGAACTCTGATATTGGAGGTAGAGCCCGGGTCTGGAAGAAGGATGGTTTCGTCTTTGACATGGGTCC
>JBHLOD010000238.1:0-3662 GCA_048940825.1 Promethearchaeota archaeon
GGCTATGTCCCCCTGAGTGGCTCATCTAGCTGAGAGTCCCAGACACCATTTCGGATGTCCTGTTGAAACTCCTTTGCAGACTTTCCTTCTATTGTTACACCCATCGAAACGCATGTTCCTGAAACTATCAGTACAGCACCCTTCATGTCAAGTGACGAGAGATCGTCTGCCTTTCCCTTCGCTATGGTCTTCAGCTGCTCAATGGTGAGGTTGCCGATGATGCTGGTGTTTGGTTCACTGGAACCTTTTGGTTGGTCTATCTCCTTCAGGATAAGAGCACTTGTTGGTGGCGTTCCGACATCAACTGTGAAGCTTTTGTCCTCAGGATTGACAGTAATCTTGACTGGGACCTTCAGTCCCGCAAACGGCTGAGTCACTTCGTTGATTTTGGTGACTACCTGGAAGATGTTGACACCGGTAGGACCAAGGGCCGGGCCAATTGGAGGGCCTCCGGATGCTTTGCCACCCTCTACCATCGCATCTACTACTATTGGTTTTGTTTCGCTCAAGCTTATCACGACTCCTGATGCAGTAACCTCGACAACTCCGCAGAACCGTCGAATAGGGACGACCCAGTGGTACAATCAGTACTCTGTCCAGCAGGGTCTACTGCATTCACAATCACTTTCTTCACCCCCGGCACAACGTCTTGCGTATATGCCCGATTAAGGAGTTGGAAGTCCCGACGGGCAGAGTGTTTTAAGGCTTTTGGAGTGTAAGGGAGCCGAGAGCAGATTTATGATGACAGGAACTGACGATGACGACTTGGTGAGTTCAGAAGAGGATGGTGTCCACGAAGGTCGCCAGCAAGAGTACGCAATCAGAATGGTCGAGATTATTCAGACCGTCGTCGAGGACCTAGATGAGAGGGGCAAGAGAATGTGGCGAAAGATGCTGGGCATAGACACGAATCCTCAGTCATGTGCCCAGAACGAGTCATCGTCGAAGGCGTCTTCCTCGACGTCTTCCTCCTCTTCAGAAACCTCTTCTAAATCTGGTTCTTCCCTCTGAGCTTTCTCCACAATCTTCGCAAAGTCGGCGTGCACTCTAATTGGGATGGTGTGCGAACTGTCCAACAATTCGAGAATGAGTTCCTCCTTGGCCGCATCCACTCTCGCTACTTTCGCACGCTCGCCTTTGAAGGGGCCAGAGATAATCTCCACAACGTCTCCCATCGAAAGGCCCTCTGCTGCTGGCTTCGGAACCAAGAACTTGTCTATCTCTTCGAAGCTGACTTTGCCTCCAACGCGGCCTCGAACGTGCGGAACACCTGAGATTGCTATCTCAACATCTCTGAACTCCAGCGTTTCAAGGAACACGTACCCGCGAAGTGTTTCCGGAACCAAGATTGCCTTCACGCGGCCCAGTAGCTGATTCTGTGAAACGAGTTTGGGTTCCCCTTTCTTCTTCCGTTTCTTTTTGCAGCTTTCAATGTGTTCCTCAGTTGCGTCCTTGGAGGCAAACTGTTCTGAACAGAATGGACATTCCCATACGTCAGTTTCACCTATCACTGCCGTCGTGATCAGGTCCGTGACTCCACGTTCCTGACCTATTGTCGTTCTAACTGCATAGATACTACTTCTTTGTTCCAAGTCGGAAGCCCCCGTGATACTAGAGTAGACCTAGTGGTCTATTCTGTGAATGACCTACTCAACACCCCATCCGGCTGTGACTACGGTCATGACTACTTGGATTATGTAACTGAGCATTCCAACAAGGATCATCCCTAAGATGGTGATTCTAATGCTCAACCAGAGTTCCTTTCTGGCGGGCTTTGTGGCAAGCTTCAAAATGCGCCTGCTCTCTCTGATGAAGTCACCAATACCCAATTCGGTTTCACGTCCTGTCCTAGAATGCGTCAGCAATCTCAGAATCGACTGCTCTCAGTTCTAGTGTTCTTTTAACCCTTCCTGAAGGCCCAAGGATGCGGTTTCCAATCTAGGCAAACCTAGGTCGGTCTTCAAGTCATCTGCCAATGGCGTGACTCTCTCAGCATTGTCAAAGACGTATGGTGAATTGACTCCGGAGGCTATGATTGTGACACGAAGCCGATCCTCAAGCTCCTGCGATATCAACGCACCGTAGATGATCTCAGCACCAGGGTGAACTTGCTCTGTTACGAGCTCTACAACACGTTTGGCCTCAGCCAGCTGAAGATCCGTACTTCCACTCACATTGACCAAGATGTTCCGTGCATTCTCAATTGACACGTCAATCAGAGGATTCCTGAGAGCGTTGACGACTGCCTCTTCTGCTCTGTTCTCTCCTTGACCCTCTCCAAGAGCTATTATCGAAACGCCTCCATTCTTCATAGTCGTGCGCACATCAGCAAAGTCCAGGTTGACAAGACCAGGCTTCGATATCAACTCTGCAATTCCCTTGACGGCTCTCACTAGAACTTCGTCAGCCACCATGAATGCTTCTGGCAATGACAAGTCAGGAGCAATCTCAAGCAATTTCTCGTTTGGAATGGCTATTAGAGTGTCAACGTGCTCCATCAGGGCCGTCAGGCCACGTGTTGCATTTCTTCTACGTGTTTCTCCTTCAACATCAAAAGGTAGGCACACAATCGCAACCGTTAGAGAACCATTCTCTTTGGCTGCTTTTGCTATCAGAGGTGCTGCACCAGTACCAGTTCCGCCGCCCATGCCTGCTGTTATGAACACGAGATCTCCTCGAATCACGTCTTTTATGACATCGTAAGTTTCCAAAGCAGCAGCTTCTCCAACGTCCGGGTCATTACCGGCTCCAAGACCGCCACAGGTCTCCTTTCCTAGCAACAATTTGTGATTCGAGCTACAGAAGTAAAGATCCTGTGCATCAGTATTCGCCGCGAGAGTTTCGGCGCCTTCTACTCCCACTTCCATGATACGTGTCACTGCATTGTTCCCGGCGCCTCCGACACCCACGACCAGAATCCTCGCAGTCACAGATTCAAGTAGATCTGCGAGCTCCTCGTCTGTCGTTGCCGCCTTTCGGCTTCCTCTTGATGTTTTAGGAACAGATGTGTCACGTTTCGCGCCTGGTTGATTACGGAGGACCTCTTCAAGCAATGGGTGCATTATCTAGCTCACACCTTCAGTTCGATGTCAATATCGGAGTATTCTGCTAAGAAAAACCGGAATACTACTCCGGTAATACCTACTTTGAGCGGCCTTTCCTGCGTTTCCGTTTTCTGAAGGTCTTGAGGACCTGCGGTATCGAAACCCCGTGCTTGCTCAGCAATTTGGAGGTCATCTCAAGTGTTGGTTGGCCGTTTTGTGCACCTCTCTCAGTTATGGTAAGAGCCGCAACAGCATTTCCCACATGAAGTGCCTGTTCAATGTTCTCTGATCGCGTCCATGCAGCAACGAAACCGGCTGCAAAAGCGTCGCCTGCTCCCAGAGTATCGACGGCCCGAACCTCAAACACTGGCGACCTACAGAATTCAAACCCATCAGTCGCCACCGCACCCTGCTTCCCTCTCTTCACAACAACTATGCCCGGAATTGATTTTGCAAATGTCCTGAGAGCTTTCTCGTTGGGACTGATTTCGAAGTAGTCTTTCAGCTCTCCTTGATTGAGGAACAGGAGGTCTGTCTGCTTGAGGATTGAGTCCATCTTCATTCCACCAGCTGCTCTTCCCGGGTCAAAGGAGAAAATGACGCCATTCGTTGTGGCGA
>JBHLOD010000239.1:0-3656 GCA_048940825.1 Promethearchaeota archaeon
TCAAAGAGATGGACCTTCCGATATGTCTGGAGATGCTTCTGACTTCCAAAGACGGCCGCCGAGTTGTAGAATCCATCGTCCCTTCTTTCACACATGCCCGCCACGACCATTCTCCCTTCAGCAGACCATTCCAGAAGTGCTTGCGAGAAGACCCCCTCTGGAATTGATTCGGACATGCGACTAACCTCATCCAGACCACCAAAGACGTAGCCGGAATTGATCAGCTCTGGCAAAACAAGAACATTGACACCGTTTTCTGAAGCACTATGAAGTATTGCCTGCAATCTCGACATGCTTCTGTCTTGGTCGTTGATTCGTGGTTCCATCTGACCCACAGCAAGTCTAAGCAACTTCTGAACACCGATAAAGATGTTTCATGAAGTGGCTATCACTCCTTCGGTGCAGAATACTCAGTCCTCTTGAAAGAGATACGTTTCTTCATACTCCTAAAAAGCAAAGGACGGGGAGTAGTTCCCCTGCGGATCGCAGATTTCAGAGTTCCTCCCCGTTCCAAGAGGTTACTTCTTCTTCTTTGGCGCGGGCTTCTCCTTTGCCTTCTTCTTGGTTGCTGGTTTCTTCTTGGCCATTAACATCCTTCCTAGATAGCTTGTATTTGTGGCGTTCAGAGTTCTCGTGACAAAAGACGACTAGTGAAGTGATTTATGGGGAGTGTTGACAAGACGCCGACCTTTACCAGTCTTCGTCGTCATCTTCCCAATCATCATCTTCCCAATCATCATCGTCATCAGCATAGATGTCTTCATCGTCGAAGTGCACCTATTTCACCTCTCCACATTGCCTACCAAATCAAGAGTAAAGTATGTCTATCTTCCTTGAGTACTACCATAGAGCTTAAAACAAGACAAAAGGCGATATTAGGGGCGGAATTTGCACAGAAGAATCTATCAAACCCTCTAACAAACACAGAGCGAGCAAGATGCCCTAGACAAAGATATTAACATGTAAGCGACATTAATCAGCGTGTCACCCGAGGATGGCGTGATTATCGTTGGAATCTCGTTTGATTGCGTGTCGCCTAACGTCGACTCATGAGATTCAAGGTGGCTAGAATGAGCGATGCAGAGTCATCAGCCAGGGATGAAGCAGACTACAAAATAAGAGGTCATTCTGAGCTTGTGGTTCTGCTTGGCGCATCAGAAGGCATAAGGGCGGTCACAAAGAAACTCGTTCTACTTGATGGCGTTGTAAGAGCGCGAAGAGGTGTCTTTATCGTCGAGTCACATTCGAGCGAATACCTCTCTCTGATTGAGGACATCCCGCATGTTTCTCTTGTCAAGACAAGGGAAATACCTGCAGCCCGTACGCAGCAGGAAGACCCTCCAGTGGCCCGAGCATTCTCGGTCCTGTCCTATAGCTTCAAGAACCCTTCTTCAAAACAGAAGAAGCGTGTTGAGCGTCTTGTCAGAAGGTCAGTTTCAGTTAGACTCCGACCAGGTGTGTTGATCTTTCCGGTCCTGCGAGCAAAGGAGAAGAGAAGACTTCTAGAACCAGAGGGGACTCCCTCACTGCTTGATTCTCGGAAGCTAGGTGTTGAACTCAGCTCAATGGGTGGCAATGTTCTTCGTTGGTCCAGACTTAGGCTCAGTAGTCAAGACGGTCCAGCTCTTGTCACGCAGGCTGTAGAGCGTACTCTATCTGGGGACCTGTTTCAGATTGAATCCAAGCTCAAGGATCTTCGTGAGAGAATCAAGAATTCTGAAACATCAACCAAGACTATCTCAACGAGGTATCGGCTTCTTGCTAGGAGATTCAGGGAGGTCAGGTTCAAATGGGAAAGAGCGGGGAAGATCTGGCGATACAACCCGTCCAAGAAACTGAAGCGTACCTACAATATGCTTCTATCTGTTCGACGTTATTTTGAAACACGTATCGACTGATTTTGGAAGGCCAGTTGCACCTGGATTATCTTTGCCTCAGAAGAGCCCTCCTTTCATCTTTGTCTGACAGTCACATCCGGCCTTCTTGGGAATTCCGTCTATCATCTCAAATGTGAGTTTCCGAACTCTCTCGATATTGTCAGACATTGTCTTGAGGACCATTTCGTGAGTAACATGTTCCTCGCCATGCACATCGTAGTCTGTGGGCATAGAGATGTTCACAAAGCACATCCCAGCTTCCATCGCAAGGGCAGCTTCAGGATAAGCGGTCATTCCTATGACTTCCCATCCTTGGCCATGGTAGAACATGGATTCCGCCGCAGTAGAGAATCGTGGTCCGTTGATACATACATATGTTCCCTTTTGATGGACCTTGAAGCCAATCTTCCCTGCCGTATCGAAAGCCACCTTGCGTAGCTCGGGGCAGAATGGTTCCCCGAATGGCAAATGGCCAATGGGGCCACCGTCGAAGAAGGTGTCCATCCTGCGGCCGAAGGTCCGATCGAAGATCTGGTCTGCGATGACAAACTCACCGAGTTTTATCCTTTCGGGCTGCAGACTGCCACATGCCGCTGGACTGATGATTCGCTTCACCCCTAGGGATTTCATCCCCCAGATGTTGGCTCTGTAGTTGATTGCATGTGGAGGAATCACGTGCCCCCGTCCGTGCCTTGCAAGAAAGGTAAAGCTTCGTCCTCTGGTCTTGCCCACAATGAAGTGATCTGATGACTCTCCATAAGGAGTAAAGACCTTGACCTCCATCGGATTCTCGATGACCGTCGGGTCATAGTTGCCACTTCCTCCAAACATTCCTATCTCTATCGGGAGAAGACTCTCGATTTCCTCTTTCTGAGCTCTGTCCAATGGAACGAACTCGAGTTTCGCCTCAAACGCCATTATTTCTCAACTCAGAGTAATCTATCCGGGAAGTTGGCATTCTCCCATTTATACGTAAGGTAGCACATATCCTGACATGGCGGTCGAGGAGATTAGGCCATCCACAAACATCAGCGTATTAGTTGAACGGTCCAATCCTCGATTCCGTTTGACACCAGCACTGAAGATTTGTCTACGTTCTTGCGGCATCGAGGAAGTATATGCCTGTGACTATGCTAGTGGCTGAAATGAGCCACATGAACCAGACGGGAAGTGGCAGCATCTCGCTTGGATACAGTAGTCCCATCACTAGGCCCGCAGCTGTATAGACCAAGAACACCAAGGCAGCAACAATGGAGAACTGACTGAATTCCTCACGCAGCAACCATGCAGAAATCCCTGCAGCGAGCCAGCCCACGCCTGTGACTAGCGTCACAATGGTGATCAGAGATTCAGGGTGGGGCCAAGATGCAGGATCAACCCACCAAAAATAGAAGAGTAGGTACCCGATGATACCCTGCAGTAGTATGAATAGGGCACTAACAAGCGGAACCGGATTGCCACTCTTTCTCCAGAGGCCAATGAATCCTATGGTGATTAGGATGAATGCCGCCACAGCGTAGAGAAACGATGTTTCTTGAGTTATAAACCCAAAAATGGGGAAGGTCCATTCCAAGGCTCCTGGTATGTACAATATAGCTAAGAGGAAGCCACCAATGGCACCCAGGACTAACAGAGCTTTACTTACATTGCTCAACCAATCTCTCCTCCTTTCAAAGGGACTTCTGATTGCTCAATCCCTTGCAAAGCCTATTTGGCATACCTTCTACAAAACACTTCCGTTTGCCAGGTGTTCAGTGCCAAGTTGTGGTGTCAACTTCA
>JBHLOD010000240.1:0-3640 GCA_048940825.1 Promethearchaeota archaeon
TCCTTCCCAGAATACAAAGCCAGACTGATGGACACGACCCTAGGACGCCTCAAAGAAGAGAATGACTCGGTTGTGCATATCCACGTGACTCACGACTTGGCCGTCATGGCACTCAAGCGTATCCTGCTCAAGAGACCTATAGGACCCGAAGATAGAGAGCCCTTTCAGGGAGGCATCTGTGTCACAATTGATAGGGAGGGCATTGTTTATCTCTACAACTCAGGAGAAGTCTTGGAAATCTAGTCGAGCGGAGATTGATTCAGAATAGGTTTCGTCAGTGTTTCGAAATGTTGAACTACTTTCATTCCAGAAAGCACCGGGAAGATGAAAATGAAGGTCAAGGACTATCCCACTGAGAAAGAGATGATGGAGTTTCTGGGCAAGAAGGCCGGTAGTGTCTGGAAATCCCTCACCGAATACTTGGCAACCAACTACGATCATGTGCCAACCATGGAGCCTGACAGCGACAGACTCGAAGGTACCGTTCGGTATCGTAAGAGTGGCAAGACATTGGTCACTTTCTACCCCAAGGAAGAGGAGCTCACGGTGCTCATCATCCTTGGAAAGAAGGAGGTTGAGAAGTTTGAGGCCGCAAGAAAGGAATTCAGTCCTGCCATCGTTGAACTGTTTGAGAACACCAAGCAATATCATGATGGTAGATGGCTTCACATCAAGGTACCTGGACCCGGAACTATCGAAGACATCAAGAAGCTCCTGCACATGAAGAGGAAGCCGGGAAAGAGTATGTAGCTCAATACATTCTGTACGAGCGACCTTCTTTGCGATATCGCCAGTGTTTCCTCTAGAGTCTGTAGTGGAACCATTCAGAGATTGACTTGCTGGTTGGAAAACTTGTCCAAGAGACCTCATTCAGATTCTCAAGTCTTCTTCCGCATACTGCCAGCGAGGTGTAATGGAACGGGAAATCCCCCTTCCTATCACTCTAGCAACTTGAAACAATGTAGACATAATGACCAAAGGTTCCCGGTGTTGGGTCCGAACAGACATATCCAAACCCATAGGCATGATCGTTTATCGGATCATCCTGTTGCGGATTGTAGGGATCAGGTGATTTAGTTGCATAGAATACTGCTGCCAGATGGTCACTGGGCTCGGTCTCCAAGGTGGCTCTAAACCAGGCGTTTACGATTGTCATTCCGTTCGTGGTCATATACTTGGCAAAGTTGGTGCCTCTGGTTGCAGAATTCTTGCTACTTGTCGCAAAGGAGCACACCTGATGAATGCCTTGCATTGATGGAGCCCATCGGTCAAACACATTGTCCCCATCAGGATTCTCCCACGCCAAAGGACTGCACGCATCGAACACAATTGAGTCAAGATCACCATCACCCAGTCTCATATGCAGATAGTGGAGGCCGTGATCATCATGATTCGATGTGAAAGAAACACCATTTGGACCGCCATGATCCTGATAGTACACGAAGTCTACGGCATCAACCCACTCTGTGTCGGTTCCGCTAAACTGAGCATCCTTGAAGTCTTCTTCCCAAGCGCTATATTCTCCCCAGTTGAATTCCCTGTTGTATCCACCTACAGTACCCATATAGTTGTAGAAACCTTCTATGTTTGTTTCAGTGTTCCAAAGGGGTTTCCCGTGTGACATCCCTACCCACTCAATCCCTACCTCTTTGATACCGTCATCGTATGCACCTGTGGGAGCACTAGGAGAAATCCTTCGGATGTCGGAGATTTCACTCCTAGTAGCCGAGACAGGGAGGAACATGAAGGCAGACAACATCATCAATAGAAACAGCAAGGCAAAACTACCTGACCTTCTACGGAAAACCAGAAGAGAAACTATGACAAGAGCACCGCAACCCACGGCGACCAGAGTGATTTGAGGATCCATCGAGAAGTCGACGGTCTCTATTGTGACTGCGATGCAGTCGCTGCATCCTCTGTCCTCAGCATCCCTTACCCTAACGGAAATTGCATGAGGCACAGGATAGCCTTTCTTCGTGACTTCTGAAAGAGAAACGGTGGTGAAGGTCTTTGATGTACTCAGGACTCCATCGAAATCGGAACCCCATTGATACGTATATGGCGGGGTACCAAATGCGACACTGCAGTCAAAGGTGATGGATGTTCCCGGCATCACTGATATGCCGTGCGAGGGCGCGGTGATTTCCACTTGTGGATTGAGGAGAGTAGCATCAATCACCTGAAGAGTGTGGATAGCGATACCCTCCTCGTCTTCTCCGGTGAGTATCTCGATCTCATAGACTGGATACAGAAGACTACTTCCGGGTTCGTCATCTGTTGTATAGGCTAGGCGGTGGTCAACTACCTCATCCATGAAGATACCATGTGCGTCCAAGACAGATTCGTACTCGATTAGTTCGAACGTTGCATAAGGTTCCGGCTTCGGTTCTCTCCACTTCCAATTAAAACCTACAGTGTCGCCGCCTTCACCAATCATCACTGTGATTTGTGCAGCATCACCAGTGATTGGTATGTCATTCATCATGAGTTCGTAGTTCACGTGCCATTGTAGAACCTTTGTCCGAATCTCATCGGAATCGGGAGTGTATGTGGTAACATTTGTTGAACCCATATTCGCAAAGACTGCATTATCTGGAAGCAATCCCTTCTCACGGAGCCATGCATCAGCATCAGTCTTGCACGATGAAGGTGTCGGGACTTCGATTCCCAATGCGACGTTCCACAGCTTCTCGTAGTCAGCGTACCACATGGACCCGTCTCTCCGGTCCATTTCAAACGTCTGATTCAGATAACTCACAACGAACCCGATTTCTGTTTCCTCGGCTGATATCTCCGGAATGGTGGTCAACGAACGAGCCATCGTTTCGACATAGGTTTCATTCACCTCTGGTGTAACCAGCTCAAAAACTGGCATCTGAGTCTGCGAGAGAACGTACTTCGATGGGTCGAAAGTGGTCACGGTTGCTGGTGCTTCAACAGGGTTCTGGTATGGACCGAGAATCATAATCAGCGCTAGAAACAATACGGCGTACTTCTTCAAGCTTCATCTCCCTCCACGGAGCCGAATCCCAAAGCGGATGCTAGTAGATGCGTAAGAGCTTATGGCGACCTAAAAGTCCTCTTAAAACCCAAATGCTCTTTAGTCATAATGAATAGGAACCTACAGCTGTGAGGCCAGAGATTAGCAATCTTCTTGAGTGTATTTGTACACAATAGTTGCCACAACATTCGGGGCAAAAGAGGCTCTCAAAGAGGGGTTGTAAAGAATGGGGTCCAGATTCCAAGACGGCGGGTTGTTCAAGTCCGTCCTGATTGGAGACGGAGCAGTCGGCAAGACAAGCATACGTCGAAGATACATGGGAGATGAATTCACAGAGGGCCATCTTGCAACTATCGGAGTCGACTTTGCTCAGAAGTGGGTATACTTTGAGGGAGCCACGGTAAGATGGGTGATCTGGGACCTCTCAGGGCAGCCCACGTTTGAGACTGTCCGTAAGCACTACTATACAGGGTCCTCAGGGATCATCCTTGTATACTCCGTTTCTGACCGCGATTCCTTCGACAATGCCTCGAAATGGTTGGTTGAAGCCTACAAGTACATGGGAGAACTACCGCCCACGGCGATTGTGGCCAATAAGATTGACCTACGTGAGTCGTACGCAGAGGGCAGTCTAGT
>JBHLOD010000241.1:0-3639 GCA_048940825.1 Promethearchaeota archaeon
GTGACTCTGGAGGCCAAGATTCTCTCCATATCATTCTCTGTGAAGTCATGAAGTGCAAGCATTCTCGAGTACCGTTCTTTCTGATTTGCCGTGAGCGTCATTTCTTCACCTCATCTTTTGCTTGTGGCTCACTCTAGCAACGTGACAGTGACTTCCTCATTCTCTTCAATCACATCAAGGTTGACTGGAAGGATGACATACCCATCGGCTTGGGCCATACTAGTGATTGCTCCCGAATGCTTGTAGACAGGGTGTGCAAACCCGTCTTCAAGGCGCACTGTGAGGAACTGCCTTCTGCCAGAGGACGAGACTACTCTCTTGCTCAGCTTCGCACCAACTGTCCTCTCGACTTGCCCGGGCAGTCGTGCCATCTTGCGAATCGCTGGGACTAGGAACACATACGCGTTACTCAGGCACGAGGTTGGATAACCTGGCATGCCGACAACAGGGGTCTTCTTGACTACGCCGAAGAGAGTTGGCTTGCCGGGTTTGATCTGCACGCCATGGAATAGAACCTCTCCCAAACCCTCCAAAATCCCTGCAAGGAGGTCTTTCTCACCGACCGAACTACCACCTGACAAGACCACCATGTCTGATTTTAAAGCGTTTTGAATCGCAGACTCCAACTCAGCCCGCTCATCAATCACTACCGGATGTCTTTCGACACTTGCTCCATGAGAACTCAGAACTGCTTCAAGGGTGAAGGAATTCACATCGTAGATCTGGCCAGGCTGAAGTGGGGTTCCAGGAGAGGCGACTTCTTTGCCAGTTGGGATCACGACAACTCTTGGTCTTGTATAGACCTTGGCCGTTGTCCTACCAAGAGCTGCAAGGGTCCCGATTCTTGCGGGAGTGAGATGACTACCACGAGAGAGAACCGTGTCGCCTTCCTTGATGTCTTCCCCTTTCTTCGAAACATTCGCTCCAGGGTAGACAGGTCTTGTGATTAGGATTTGATTGCCTTGCCTTTCTGTATACTCGACCATCACAACAGCATCTGCGCCCTCCGGGAGAGGAGATCCTGTAGCTATCTGAATACATCTTCCTGAGGTGACTGTTGTGTCTGAAACTTCCCCAGCGTGAATCACGCCATCCAACTTGAGGAGTACGGTTTCGTCGCTGGCCGCGAAGGTGTCCTCAGCAATTACTGCGTAGCCATCCATTGCGGACCTATCAAAAGGAGGCACGAATCTGTCGGCTTTCAAGTCCTCAGCAAGAACACGTCCCAATGACTGGCTGACTGGAATAGTTTCCATTGATTCTACGGGGATACAATTTTCGAGGAGTATTCGTTCAGCCTCTTCCTGTGATACAAGAAGCTTAAAGGGGTCCATCTTTTTCATCTGTCTACCTCCCAAATTAGGTGTCCAAGTCCTGGCAAGATAATTCTCGTTAGTGCCGTGGCCATTGCATTCTTAGAACCTGGGAGACAGTACACGATGGTCTTCCCGATTAGGCCCGCAGATGCCTGACTGTAGATGCCAGCAATGCCAATCTCTTCGAAGCTAATCTGCCGAAAGAACTCACCGAATCCATTGAGGTGTTTCTCAAACATGGGAACAAGCGTCCTAACAGTGACATCCCTCCGACCGACTCCGGTCCCACCACTTGTCACAATGACACGAATCCCTTGATTCTTCAGATAGCCAGTGACCTTCTCCCTGATTGCATCTTCCTTGTTTGGAACAAGGTCATATTCAACAACGGAATGACCCTCCGAAGTGACTAGGTCATGTGCCAACTGGCCTGATTTGTCAGACTCCTTTGTTCTACTATCACTTACTGTGAGAATGGCGAAACCTGTTGTTATCTTCTGGTCTCGTCTATGTTCGTCTTTCATCACATCTCTTCCTTCTGTTTCAGGGTTACACGAATTCCCTCGAGCCGGGCGGTTGGATACTGCCCTTCGGAGTCCTTCTCCAGGTACTTCACCATGTCCCATATTGACAGGAGTGCCGTTGTTACTCCAATAAGAGCCTCCATCTCAACACCGGTGGCATATGTGGCAGTCACTCTACAGACTGCTTGAATTCGGTCTGGTCTGAATTCAAATATGATACCCACTGACGAGAGTGGAATCTGATGGCAGAGCGGAATCAGCTCGTCGGTCTTCTTTGCAGCCATGATCCCTGCAGTTTCTGAAACTGAAAGGACATCACCCTTCTTCGTGGTTCCCAGACGAACCATCTCCACTGTTGCAGGCTGGAGCACGATTTCACCAACGGCTTCAGCAATGCGAACAGAGGTAGGTTTGCTTGAGATGTCAACCATCCGGACTGGTTCTTTCTTCTCGTTCAAATTCGCTCTCACCCACCCAGTAGCTACCCCCCTCGTAGTGCTCCTTCTTCCAAATGTGCGCCCGCTCCTTGAGTTGCTCAATTACGTATCTACAACCCTTGAATGCTGCGTCGCGATGCGCTGCACCAACAACGATTAGAACTATGTTCTCTCCAACGTTCAGAACTCCAAATCTGTGTACAATCGATACGTCAATCACACCAAAATCACGGATTGCCTCGTTCCTGATTCTCTCAAGCTCTTCAGTTGCGGGGCCTATGTCGACCTCAAACTCTAGTCGTTCAACCTTCCGATCTTCAGTCATGTCTCTTACTGTTCCCAAGAACTGAACTAGGGCACCCATCGAGGGTCGGCGAGTCTTTGAAACCACTGCATCGATTGAGATTTCATCATCAGTCACCTCTATCAAGTCTAGTCCTCTCCTCGCCAATAGGGCTCACGGGCCTCTACAGCTCGGACCAAAGCACCATCAATTGAACTACTTGGGTTCTCGTTACCGAGAAGGCAACGGATATCGACCAGATTGTCATGCCGAAGCAGACATGGCTTCAACCTGCCGTCTGAGGTCATTCTGAGTCGAGTGCAGCTCTCACAGAACGAGCTGTTATGTGTGGGACGAACCACCTCAACCACAACTTGGCCATGACTCAGAGGAACGGTATATTGTTTCCTCGCATGCAGAGATCTCTTTCTAATCTCTGAGGCCTCTAGCTCCAGCTTCTGTTCTGCAGCTTCCAGATCAACCCAGTACCTATCCCATGTTGTGTCGTTTTCCTCCGGCATGTATTGGAGCTCTATCAGCTGTAGTATGGCGTCGGTTCTGCCAGCAAAGTCCATCATGGCCTTGATTTCATGTTCATTGATGCCTTTGAGAATGGTCATGTTTATCTTCACGGGATTGAGGCCCACTTCAACGGCAGTCTGAATCCCCCTTTTCACGAGCTCCAGATTGTCCCTTCCCGTTATTCTCACGAAGGTGTAGGGATCGAGTGTATGCAGGCTTACATTAACTCTGTCAAGTCCGGCGTCCTTCAGTTCGAAGGCCATTTCTTCCAAGCGTGAGCCGTTGGTCGTAAGGGAAAGGTCATCTACTAGTGGAGCAATGCTCTTGACGATGTCTGGGAAATCCTCTCTTAAAAGCGCCTCTCCGCCTGTCAGTTTCACCCTTCTTATTCCACGTCTGCTGGCGGCTTGAACTAGATTCTCTATCTCTTCGAGTGTCATCTCCGGACCTTCTTGGTGTTCACCCTCGTGATGACAGAAGAAGCATGAATAGTTGCATCTCTGAGTCAGTGATATTCTCAAGTAGTCCACGGTTCGTCCGAATCTATCCGCCAGTGG
>JBHLOD010000242.1:0-2240 GCA_048940825.1 Promethearchaeota archaeon
GTCGATGTGAACTCCAAAGGAGCGGAGGCTAACACCGGAGGTTTAGGATCCGACAGCGAGGCCTATGCAGAGGTAAAGATTGGCGACGCCCAACTCAAGGCGCTGACACAATCGGAGATTCGCGGAAACGCGAAGCTTAACGCAGATCGTATCGAACTAGATGCACTGGTCAACAAGCTAAGGGTGAAGGCTAGTACCGATGCCTATGCCGGTGCAGCTGGCGCTGCCGTGGAAGCGGAGTCGGATGTCAAGGCATATGAAGTTACCGAGGTACTCTTGAGAGGCGGTGCTACGATCAGGGCATCTGAGGAAATCGAGATCGATGCCAGACACGAGAATCTTAATACCGAATCAAGGGCGAACGCTGATTTCGATGGTGTCGGCGGCGATACCGATGCAACCGCCAGGAACTACCTCATTACGACCGCCAGAATCGTAGCAGATTCCGGTGCCAATATCCTAACCCATCATCTCAGCCTGAGCACGATTACTGACGGACCGCAGATGATTACCTATGCCAATACGAGCGGGGGACTGTTCGGCTTTATCGACATAGGAGATGAAACCGAGGAGACAAAACGGGAACCAGAACGGCTTATCCACTTCGATGCCAATGTCACGATTCTCGGACCCAAGGCGGAACTGGAGATCGATGCCCTCGGCAACCTGGTAAAAGCGGAAGACATCAGCTGCGTTATTTTGGCGGATGAGATTATCGTAAACGACATCGGCGGTTCTACATCGGCCGGAACAGTCACCTTCTATATAAACAACACGCCCTGGAGTACAAATCAGGATCTTGTTAAAGGTACGATCCAGGGTGGACCATATTTCGAATATGATACCGCCTTCGAAAGCGTGACTATTATCAACGAATCCGCTAAAAACCTGATCATCAACAATATCGATCCACGGACCGATACACCGCCGATAATCCAAGCGGGTGCTCCAGGTGTAGATACACAAGGTCTCCACTATGATCCGGCATCTCCCCAACCGTACAGTCGGACCTTGATCGTCATCGAAAATCGGAGCGGGTCCGACATCATCCTCCGCGAACCTGCTGCTTTGGATGATAAAATCCTCATCGATAATCCCATTGGCACGACCAAGCTCCTCAATACCGGTGGGAATATTCATTCAGTTGGCCCGCGGGCGGTCCTGAAGACCAACATCATCACTCTAGAAACGCAGCAAGGCAGCCTTGGCTCGAGTGCGGAGCCGATTCAAGTGGTGTTGGTGCAGAGCGACGGGCCCGTGGACTTCGATTTCGGTAGGATGGAATCCGGGGGCAGTATACTGATCTCCGCAACCGGGACAGACGGTGTTCATCTCAACCTCCAAGGCGTCCTCGAACAAGAGGCGAGTGAGCTGACTGTCTTTGCGCCCTTTATCGAATCGGACGGCATCATCAACTTTACGATCCAGGCAGGAATTAAGGAAATGCAGGGACAGATGCCAGTGCACAGTGTCTACCGCTTTGGGAACCTGACCGGTATGGGGGAGCTGGGTTTGCAGGCCGGTGGCAATATCATCATTACGGCAGAGGAAGCTGACATCGTCGCAGTTACCGATATTCTCACCACGGGAATGATAGATGTAACGGCCAGCGGTTTTATCGAGCTCGAAGAGCTTACCGGTGATTTGCGGGTGGGGAGAATCAGCTCAACGAGCGGTAACGTTGCTTTGACCGCCCAGGATGGAATTGTGGATGCGCTGAATGATGAGGATAGCGACGTCGATGCCGCTGGTATCGTCTTGGCAGCCCGAGAGGGATCCATCGGTATTGTTGGCAATGCCCTGGAGATTGATTCATCAAGGCCGACAAGCGGCATTCTGATTGCTCAGGCACAACAGGGAATTCATATCATTGAGGTCGAAGGCCGACTGAACGTGGGATCGGTCAAAACAAGCCGAGGAGATTTGAGTTTGCTCGTACAAAACACCGGTTTCCCGGGTGAAGATCTGACCATCAACGATGTGATTGAGGCTGCGAACGGAAACGTGACTTTGATCGCCGGGGATGATATCAGCACTGTCCGAAGCAGCGAAATCCGGGCATTCCACGGGAAAGTGTTTATCCGTGCTGATCAGGATGGCACCGAATCGGATCCCGAAGGCGGCATCATAAACTTGGAAGGCCAGATCTACGCTACAGGAGTCGAAATTCTCGGTGGGATCGACGACGACCTTATCAACGTTGGCCGGATATGGAGGCTGATCGGAGGGCCGGTGATCAT
>JBHLOD010000242.1:2250-3614 GCA_048940825.1 Promethearchaeota archaeon
ATGGCCAAACCGGCATCGACCAACTGGTGATCAGAGACAGCGATGGCTGGGGATTCAGGCAGACAGCAACGATATCTGATCGCATCAGTGGCTTCGGTCTACCTGCTTGGGCTTGGATCGAGTACCACAACTTCGAGGAGAATCCTGCGGGTGATCCGGGGTTGTTACTTGAACTGTCCGGTACCGAGGGCTACGAGCTGACCATTTTCGACACGCCTATTCGGACACAGCTCGAGCTGGGCCATGGCGATAATACGATTGTTCTCATCGCCACAACAGCGCCCCTGAAAATAGTTGGCGGCATGTACATCGACACGCTCGTATTCGACGGCCAGGCCTGGAACACATCTCTCGCAGGTGTGATCGAAAACGATCCGGCGGGAGATTTCATGCTGAGTTTCGAAGGCCTTGAAACGACATCGCTTGCTCACAACGCCTCCGCAGCTGACGTGGAAAGCGCCTTGAATGATCTGGCAACAATCAGCGTGGCTGGTGGGGTCACGGTACAAGGTGCAGACGGAGGGCCCTGGCAGATCACGTTCAACGATTATGGGAACCGGCCACAACTTATGGCAAGTGAAGAAGCGATTATTGAAACTGTGCAAGAGGGAGACATAATCCTCCAAGAAGCGCAGCTGATCTCCTACAGTGGGCCTGGTTTCCTCTCGATATCCGGAGTTGTCTCGTCTGTGTTCTTTATGGAAATCGAGAAGCTCGATCTCAAGCTGGGATCCGGCAGCGATTATCTGGAAATCGAGAACACGCTGGCTGCTTTGGAGACGGCAGTTTTCGGTTATAGTGGTGATGACCAAGTGTTGATCCGCCGGATCGGCGACAATACCTATTTCAGCGGCGAGGCCGGCAGTGACTCTTTGACAGTCGAAATTCCCGGTGATCCGACCGCTTCCCGACACGACAGCCTATTCACCAGCCTGACGGTCGCTATTGAAATGTTGATCGTGGACAACCGCGGCTACTCGAATCCTGTGGACTGGCAGGTAAAGGGAGACGTTTTGTCGGCAGGACCGGATGATTTCCTCGTGACCCGGGGAGCCGACGGCCTCTCCATTCTTGCCGGTCAGAACAGTGGTTCAACGCTGGAATTGGTTGAAGCTCAGGGTTCGGTCGTTATCGACGGAGACCGCCTCCAGCTATATCGCGAAATTCCCGTCGTCCTCGACCAAGTCGATTACGATGCAGATCTGGTCGTCCCGTTGAATCTTCTTTGGGGTCCGCTCGTTTTGCCCGATGTAGAAGGTGAAAATGGGTTCCGGTTCGCGGGAAACGATACGGAGGGAAGCGGCTGGTCAGTGTCGGGCGCGGGAGATGTCAGCGGCGACGGGATCGCCGACCTCGTCATCGGA
>JBHLOD010000243.1:0-3608 GCA_048940825.1 Promethearchaeota archaeon
GAATGAGCTTTGGAAGACTCAAGCCCATCCGAAATCTTCGCCCCACATCCCATGCAAAACGTAGAGCCCCTTCTGACTTTCTTGCCGCACTCTGGACATTCCATACTTCCTTCCATGGTATGACCCACTGAATCATTCTGATGCCAGGCAGACCTCCTTAGGTCTCCTTGGACATTGTTGAGGTGTTCTTCAGTCCATATGAACAATTTTCGTACAGGTCCTCTAGTCCAATGAATGAAGCGCGTTTCGGGGACTCGAATGCTTTGGGCGGAGAATCAGATTTGGTATAGCAGCACGTAAGTGGGCAGTGTGATCAAGATACCCAACATGACTCCTGATAATGCCTGCAGCAGGTTATGCTGCCTCAGTCTTGTTCTTGACCAAATCACAAGGCCCCACACAATCACTATGGGAGTTGCAGGCCATCCGTAGACAATCAGAAGTGCTGTTCCCGGCCCTCCCACACCTGCTCCATGGACTGACACCTTGATCAAGAGACTGGCGGCCAATACTCCAAGTGTGACTGTAAAGTAGGCTGCAGAAAGTGCCTGAAGAATCAGACAGCTAGCATACCCGAAGACTGTAAAAGCCAATGCGTAGCACAGAAGAGAGAATGCGAAGAACTTCGGTCTGCTCTCTCTTGAAGATACGTCAAGATCGGTCCTTCCCTTCCAAGCCTCGTAGAGTATTGGCACGATGGGCATGACCACCATGATGGCTATTACGAGCAACAATGAAGTCCCAGGGTTGAGTAAGGGCCCAAGGCCAATAGGCGAAGAGTATGCCATTATGACTCCAACATAGAGATTGACTAGAGGTGCGGGAGTCAATCGCGAGATTGCTCGTGCAAATGTCACATCTCGCCCAGCCAGCTCTAAGTTCTCATCACTGAATCTCAAGGTGTTCAACTACCAGGTTCACGGCGAAGAGAGGGTTTCTTCAATGTTTTCTTGGTTCTGTTTCGGGGTTATGCAGCCTTTTGGTCACATCACGAGAAACCTTATTTTACCCTAACTTAACGATTCTGTGATAAGGGATGCATAGAAAGGCCCTTGGATGTGCGAAATTATGACGGCGGTGCCAAAACGCGAGGTCTTTGAACGGATTATTCAGAACATAACAAGCAAGTTCCCTGACGTTTACGCGGCTCTGTTCATAAGTCCAGAAGGTTTTCCAATCAATTCTTGGGGAGTATCGTTGGAACGGGCGGAGGAGATTTCTGCGTTGTTGAGCTCGCTTATCGGAAAGACAAAGGAAGTCATCTTTCAGGTCAAACAAGGAGGAGACCTCCAGTTCATCCAAATCCAGTCGAGCCTTGGGGGAATACGCATTGCACCCCAAGAAGAATTCATTCTAGTGACCATGACCAGGGGCTAGAAGTTCAAACTTACTCGGATAGAGAAACTAATTAGCCGCCTTTCTGAGGTCGTCTCGTGCATGCCATGGCTTCAGAAGCGTTCACTACCACCAACCTCACTAAGCTCTATGGGGAAACTCTTGCTCTTGACAAGATTACTGTGAAAGCACCCAAGAGGGCTGTCGGATTGCTCGGTCCCAACGGGGCAGGGAAGACCACGTTGATTCGAATTCTCATGGGTATAATCCAACACTCAGATGGTGCAGGCAGTGTCTTGGGTCTAGATTTCAAGGATTCAGTACAAGAGATTCGGGACCGAGTAGGCTACTCTCCTGAGTTCACGCCAATCATCCCAGATGTCAGTGCAATGAAGTATGTTACATTCATGGGTCAGTTGTCAGGGCTGCCTCCAGTGGAAGCGGCTCAACGAGCCCACGATACTCTTCACTATGTAGGTTTGGCAGAGGAAAGATATCGGCATCTGAAGGAGTTCAGCGCAGGAATGATGCAAAAGTGCAAGCTTGCTGCGGCGCTAGTACACGACCCCGACCTTGTGATTCTCGATGAGCCGACCGATGGTCTTGACCCCATTGGTCGCCAACAGATGCTTGACTTGATTCAGAGGCTATACAAGGAGGAGGGGAAGAGCGTGATAGTTTCGTCTCACCTCCTCTTTGACGTTGAAGAGGTGTGTGATTGGGTCGTCGTCCTAGGCAGAGGCCTGATAGTCACAACCGGAAGCATGGACGAGCTACTAGCAGACAAATCTGGAATGCTCAGGCTGAGGGTGACTGGAGATTCTGTCGCGTTTGCAAAGAAGCTGACAGCACGGGGTCTGGAAGTCCAAGAAGAAGGCGCATTCATAGACGTAAGAAAGTCGGATGGCATAGAGTCTATTGTTCTTGAAGAAGTCAACAATGACTCATCTGTGAGTCTTCGGTACTTGGGACGAAAGACCCAGACACTCGAAGACGTATTCATATCAATGGTTGAAGGGAGGAGTGATTTGGAATGAGTGAGCAGCAGACTGAAGACAGCTACGTTCGGAGGTTTGGGTTCAGGCGTTTCACAGGTGTTAGACAAGCCCGTTGGATCAGAATAATCGCTGTCGCTTGGTTCAATCTATTCGAATCGATTCGACGTTCTGGTTTCACTAAGGTGCTATTGGTCTTCATGTTCTTCAGCATCTTGGCACAGGACGTGGTCATCATCGTCATATCGATGTTCTCACCATTCATAAATCCCGGGCTTGATATTGGTGCTCTTTTCCGTCACTCGTATGCGGATTCAGTTATCGGAATGGTCTCAGTCGTAAATCGCGTAAGCGTAATCCCGGAAGACATCTTTGGTCCGATCGGCATGTTCCTACCCCTTTCACTCACCTCTGGAGGGATAAGCTTCATGTGGCTACTTCTAATGGCGATGGTCGGCGGAGGTCTAATCGCAGATGACAAGCTCCATAGGACTACTGAGGTCTATTTCGCGCGTATCTCTAGGTTTGAGTACGTCATTGGAAAACTGGCCAGTCTTGTACTCTTTTCAGGAATTGTCGTCATGTTGCCAGCAGTCATTCAATACTTCTTGCTGAACTATGGACTGGGAACCGACATATTCGCTAGCTTGGACTTGCTGCTTTGGGCCATAGGCTTCACACTACTTTCGGCAGTGATTGTAAGTCTGCTCACAATAGCCCTATCTAGTCTAACAAAGAGAAGGGCAGTTGCAACTCTCTCTCTCTTCATAGCAGCTGTAATCATGTCAAGCTTTTACACAGCAGTTGCACTGTCCTGGAATCAATCGCAATCCCCTCTCCTTCTGCTAGACTTCATCGGAGTTCTGTCGCTATTGGGGGCGGTTTCTCTCGGATATGCAGATGTAACAGTAAATGGATATGCTTTGAATTTCTTTGACGGAATCGGAGTTGAAGCCATAATGGTAGTGGGAGCCGTCGGAGTCGTACTTCTCCTCGGAGTTTCAGCACTCATGATGACCATCTTCAGGAGGGATACCTAATGGCGGTTATTCAAATTGAGGAGGCTTCCAAAAGATATGGCGAGGTTGTCGCAATCAGCAGGTTCGACATGTCAGTGAAGAAGGGATCCATCACCGGTTTTGTTGGTCCGAACGGAGCAGGAAAAACCACCACTATCAGAATCATCACAGGACTCTCAAGACCTGACAGCGGAAGTGCACTTGTTTTCGGTGAGAACCCGTATGACAATGTTCGTGTGAAGGAGAGAATAGGCTACGT
>JBHLOD010000244.1:0-3594 GCA_048940825.1 Promethearchaeota archaeon
TTGCGAAGTGAGTAGACCGGTTCCCAATCTTCATCGGTCACTGAATAGCCAGCCACCAAGCAGTAAGAGCTTCTGGGAAAGTCCTCAATGGCATTGCCCATGAAATACACAACAGAATTGAACGTGTATTGACCCAGCTGTCCAGGAGGCCGAGTTGACTCCGACCACGTCAAGTGTTCCATATCAAAACTCCATGTTCCTACTGCTATGGCGCTTGCGTGAGAAGCATATGCAGGGGCTTCGGTTGCCCGCAAGGTTCCATCCACAGCGGAGCAGTCAATGACATTCCATCCATCGCAGTTTCCGTCGTTGAAATCGTCCGACCACTCCATATCTGCCTTGCAGCCAAGGCTGGAGAAACGCATTGCTGTAAGTAGAATCATCAGAGAAACAAAGACCACCCATCGGACACTTCCTCTACTAATCTCCCACAAAGAGAGCACCACCGAAGCACTTGTTTCTAGACTGCCCGAAGCCGCACCCTAATAACGCTCGCATCGCAGCAGGGCCGGCACAGTTATAGCCCTCCAAGCTCGCCTCGACGACCACCTCATAACGATACTATCATGTGAGTGTTCGCAAGTAAGGGAACTAACCGGGGTTGTACGGTATTGGGACAACGTACTTGGCCTCACAGACAAGATACCATAAATGACTACACTGCTAGAGTAAAGGACGTGATAGTATCTGTGATTCAGAGCGGATTATCCATTTTCCACGAAGCATTCTCTCCTAGTCCGATTGATCCAGATCTATTCAGTGCTCTATTGACAGCCATATTCTTTGCAAAGCGTGCGCAAGAGCCATTCTACTCGGAGCGAGACTACGAAACTCATGACATCGACCACCACACAGTACACATATGCTACGGCAACTATCTAGCAGGAATTGCTGTTGCTGACGGTCCTGTTGAAGATATTTTCATGAAGCGGTTGAAGGGGTTCGTGATTGCCTACGAGAATGAGTATGGACTCCTACTCACGAACTGGGATGGAGACCGCTCCTTCTTTGACCATGAGTGGGCATCTCGTGAGCTTAGGGACCACCTCGGTCCTACAGAAACAATGTACCGGCTACATGAACGTGCTATGGAGCAAACAACAAGCGCGCGTCAAATCCGACTGGTACTCCTAATCAGACGCTTCGCCTCAGCAGACCACTTCAAGCTCGAAACTGTCAGAGGTCTACTTACAGAGAACCTCGTCATTAGTGAGGAGAGTGCCAGTGAGTTTCTGACTGAGCTGGTACAACTCGGCATGATCGTTCCAGATGTCTGATTCATACTCTGGCGCAATGGAGAAACTCAACTAGATGGGAGCCCTAGGTATTGGTTCCCTTTTGTGTTGTGTCTTTTTCACAAGCCGTAGGACACGGTCTACTGACTTCCTTGAATAGCCTCTCTCTACAATCTCCTCGGATTCGAGTTCCCTGTCGAAGGCCAAGTAAAGAATGCTGTCCAACTCTTTGTAGGTAACTCCCATCTCTCCTTCATCGGTCTGTCCTGCCCAGAGACCTGCGGATGGTACCTTGTCGATGAGCTTCCTCGGCACTCCAACATGCTCCGCTAGTCCCCACACATTCACCTTGTAGAGATCTCCGATTGGGAGGATATCTACTCCTCCATCTCCGTACTTTGTAAAATAGCCGGTCAATATCTCGCTCTTATTGCCTGTTCCAAGGATGATTCCATTCACCTTGTTCGCTTTGGCGTACCATGCTGCCATTCTCAGCCGTGCTATCAGATTGCCTGTCGAAACCTTATCAAGCTCAAGCGATTCGAATGTGATTAGTGCTGGCCCTATCTCAAACAGTTCGTGTTCGACGCCAAGCGAGTCCGCAAGAGCAACTGCATCCTTTACATTTCCAGAGTCCTTCTTCGCGTCAACAGGTAGCATGAGCCCAATGACTCTCTCCGGACCAATCGCCTCAGAAGCGAGTGATACGACAAGGCTTGAGTCGACTCCTCCGCTGAGGCCCAACACTGCGGTGTCAATTCCGGCTACATCCATGTAGTTGCTGATGAAACCAACAATCTTCTGTCTGACCGTTTCGTAATCCTCTATGAGAAGGCCTTCAGGAAGGTCCATGAAACCAACCTCGCGATTAGATGGGGCTCGGGCATCTATTCAAGTTAAGGGTTTGGGGCAGATCTTGACTCATCCTAGGATGGATGGCAAAACCTGTTCAATCAGGAAATATAAGAATGAGATGTTAGCCATGTACAGAATCATTACTGCGAGGCCGCATGTCGGATTCTGCCCGAAACCGACTCTTGCCAGAACAAAACGCCTTTCAAGAAGAAATGAAACGCCAGTTTTGAGGTTCAAGAACTGACGGAAGAACATCGGTATGTGATGAATAGCAATTGGGTCAAAGAGAAAATCGTCACAATCGAGATAGAAGGGAAGCCGACTCTGAGAGTGGCTACCCCCCCGGACTTTTGGCCTGATTCTCCGAAGGACACCATTTCGCCAGAGGAACTGTTTGTGGCATCTGCAGTATCTTGCTACGGAGTATCTCTTTCTGGTGTGGCCAAACGGTTTCATGGTGAATTCACGGACTTCTCAGTCGCCGCAGAAGGACGCCTGAAGAGGGTTGAAATCGGCTGGGAGTTCGAGGAGATCAACATCTCAGCAAAGATACAGGTGCCGACTGAGAAGGACAGGTCGAGAATGGAGAAGGCAGCTGAGAGGGCCCACAAATACTGCCTTGTGGCGAACTCGATGAAATGTCCAGTGAACCTAGAATATGAGGTCACAATAGACTGATGTGGACTCATTCATTCAAGCTGAGGCAGAGGGATTTCCCCGGTATACACCTTACCACATTCACAGGTAAGACGCACAGACCATCTCTTCGGTAGAGGGACATTGAACTCTGCAATCTCGTTCAGGCTCTCCTTTATGCCTCCGACAAGTTGAACATATGCGTTTGAGAGCCTAAGTACCTCCTCAGGAAAGTCCAAGTCCGATAGAATGTATTTCACACCTTTCTCGCAGTCAGGACAGGAAGTGAGCATCAAGTGAGTGCCATCCCCGCAGTTGCTGCAATGCACTTCAACCTGACTGAAGTTGGGTGCAGCTGGAACGACAGGGCTCAGATCAACCGGATGACCGCAAATATAGCAGTAGTATCTCAAGTCTATCTTCGGCATGGTTCACTCCTCAACACTGACTCTGACGGCCCTTAATGCTAAAAGTATTGGCGGTACAGAATCATGCCTTCCTCATGACTGCCACGAATAGCTCCCGTGGCCCGTAGGTTCTCTCGACTTTCCAGCCTGCCTTTTCTGCAATCGCCGACATCTCTTCCGGACTAGCCATGCGCAGGTCAAACCAGTCATCGACCACATGTTTGTACTTCAACCTCAGAGTCACAAGTCCAATCGGTTTGCCTCTGTTCCGATTCCTTTCGTGGTATGCAACGTGTTCCGGGTTGTCAGTAGCTGCCACATCCCGACTCTCAGCTATAACAACAGCATCCGGAGAACTGATTGTGTAGATGGTCTTCAACATGTTTTCGATGCGTTCTTCCTCCCCCAGTATCCCGAAGTTGTTGCCAAATAGGAGTACTGTGTCAAATGTCCCTTCTGGA
>JBHLOD010000245.1:0-3577 GCA_048940825.1 Promethearchaeota archaeon
AATGCCATTACGGTATAGCTGAAGCCGCCAGTGACAACGTCAATGTTCGGATCTTTGGAGCCAAGTGTTACGTTGTCCCAAATCTCATCCGCGTTGGTTGTTGGCCAATAAACAGAGTCGGCGAGACCAGTTCTGAGATTCAGCAGTCTGCCAGTTGTGTCTTCGTTGGTCTTGTACCAGACTTCCTTGAGTTGACCAGCATAGTCTGGTGGCTCAATTCCTGCCTCGGTCGCATCAGCTCTCCAATAGTCGTCGAACAGCATCATCTTGATGTATTCGTTAGGCCTCCAATCTTCAAGCATATAAGGACCAGTACCACAGGTGTGCGTTTCCATCCAAGTGTGGAACTCTCCATAATCACACCCATAGTGGTCCCTCCAATCGCCCCCTTCAGGTACGGTGTCATTGCTTGGATTTCCTAAAACATAGCTAGGACTCATCATGGAGCCGACCTGGTATGTCATGGCTGCAATAAACGGTGCAAACGGTAGCTCTAGATTGAACTGGATGGTATATGTGTCTAGCACAACTATTGCTCCGGAACTCGCCTTCCAGTCATCGAATGCGTCCTTGAACTGCTGCGAACTAGTGCCGTTCCCAAAGGCTTCGGCTTCGACCACTGCGCCACCCTTCAGCGGTTCAATGATCATCCAAACGGGGCCGGCAGTGCGAAATGACTTGACGGCGCGTTCAACATTCCACTTGACACAGCTCGCATTGAACGGCGTACCATCGTGGAATATGACATTCTGGCGTAGCGTTATGTTGTATTGCTTTCCATCCGGCGATATTGTCGGCATACTTGAGGCAAGCAGCGGGACTGATGGTTCAGTGTCCGCTGACCCAAACGGGTATGTATACAACGTTTCGTAAATGTTGAATTGCATGTTGCCACCGAAGTTCTCGTAATTGGTGTGCGGGTCCATACTATATGGGTTGCCAATTGTCTCAACTATGTACTGATCCTGAGGAACAATCCTTGGTTGTGACATGAACACAAAGGCAACACCAGCCCCTGCAACCACAATCACGATGACTATGATGGCATACATCTGGTTTCTTTCCATTTTTCATAAACTCCTTTGGCAAGAAGTAACAGAATGTCTTCTTGCTTGGGCTACACAGAAGTGTGCCACGTGAGAACCAGTTTGGCCCTTGCACTGCTAATCTATCTCTATTCTCGAAGGTCGTGATAGTCCATGGTGATAGTCACATAATAGGCTACATTCACTAGCCCAATCCTCTTTCCAAGGGAATTACTTCCGACTTCTTGCAAGTGGAAGATAATTGGGGGTGCGACCGAGCATCCCCGCACCCGGACTGGGAGCTTTCTTCTTTGTCATCTACAACTACTGATGTGTTTCTCACTGCACAAAACGCTTATATCAGGTCATGCGACTATACTCTCATATACTGAGAAAATTAACCTTCTGAGCGTTGAGCAAGATGTCCGGAAACCCTAGGAAAAGAGAACCGATACCTTCCAAGAAGGCGGCTAGTCCCTCGCCAGCTGCGTATTCTGTACAGCAACATGTGGCGAGTTTCTGGAAACATTGGAAGAACTTGGAGGGCAAATAGCCTGAAGCTACTTGTTGATTGATTTCCAGATGACTCTGGGAGCGTTTCAAGGTCATGCGGAGTTCTCTTTCATTTGGTCCTTCTGCACAAGATGCAATATTGACGATCCTGGCTGATGGGCCAAGCTATGGCTACGAGATCATCAGGCACCTCGAGAATGGTCATACTGGAGTGCGGCTCAATACAGTATATAGATGGCTTTCTGATATGGAGAATCGAGATTTTGTCGAGAGTGAGATTTGTCCTGGTTCAATCGGTCCAGACAGACGAGTCTATCGACTCTCGTCTAGGGGGCGGAGAAGGGTCAGGAAGCTCTTTAGAGACGCCGTCAGTTTGGTCATGCAACTCTATGATGATTACCGCTACCACTCTATGGGGGGTCTCATGGTCATGCTTGATGACTCTGACGCGAGAAGCATAGGAGGTAGAATCCTCTTTGCTGGTTTGCCTCGGCTTATTGATAGAGATTTGGAATTGGCCCACTTCCTAGCATCTAGAAGTGAGAACGGTTGTATCAGGACTGTAGGTGATTCCACTGTATTGGCGGTTTCAGAGATTGAGCACCTCACTCATGATGGAACCATTTGTGACATAGCGGCACCGCCAAGGTATTTCCAAGAAGTCTGGATTTGTGGTGTACCTAGAATGGTGGACCTAAATCAAGCCCTAGAAGAGTCACGGCGCGTGCTGAAAGACGATGGCACTCTTAGGATCATATCGTATCGTGTCTGTTTCCAAGAGCCATCAGAGCATAGATTGGACGATTTCTTGGTGATGTCTGCAATTCATCAGTTCCCGAGCTTAGGCATTGTTAACGCAGAATCTTTGTGTTCAGATATGGAACAGACATTCGGTAACTGCACTGCACGAGAAATCTTCCAGGGAGTGGGTCTATTTCGAGCAGACAAAAGGAAAAGAATCGAACCCTCGAGGCAACATACTGATATGAGCGCAAAAGAGCGGAGTGCTGATACTAATGACGAAGAATGAACCTGGGGAATATGAAGATGTCATCAATTTCGTGCCGGCGCCACTACTGAATATTGAGAGGTGGGAGGTATTCGAGATTCATGCAAACAGGGACTACTATCCAATCATGAATATCCTTTTGGAAGGGCCTAAGACAGTTCGTGAGCTCACTGCGGCCTACGCGAAATGGTGCAAAGAACGCGGATCTCCGAAACCGAAGTCAGACAAGACAATATATCGCTATCTCAAGAATCTTGGAGAACATGGACTCGTTGTACCGGCCGGAAAGAGAGTCGCCTTCGGGAAGACCGCAACAGAAACCTTGTATGCTCGTTCCGCTGACTTCATCCGTTATCAGGATTTCCCGCCACATCTCTGGGAATCGAGAACAGCTGATCGGTTCGTGGAAGGAGCTGCCACGGGATTGGAGTGGGTGTTCGGGGATATCAAGATAAATCGAGAACGCTTCAAGAATTTCCTAATAGAGTTCGAAGATACAATTGAGTCGTACATCCACGATTTCATCATTGGCGCGACGAAAGAGAAACATGAATCTATTAGAGCCGTGGAAGAGCACTACTTCATCGACACGGCACTCAAGTATATGGGGATATTCAGCATCATTCTCAAGCATCCAGAAATTGTGGAGAAGCTCAGGGATTCCATGAAATGATGCTTCGAGACCCATTGCCAGACTCAACAGAAGATTGAAAACTAGCAAGTCATGTCACTGCTAGATAGAACCGACAAGAGGCCGTACGCATGTCCAAGGACAAGTTTGACAAACTCACCGAGATGCGCGAAAAGTCGAAGCTGGCAGGGGGAGAGGAGCGAATCAAGCGTCAGCATGAACGAGGCAAGTACACTGCCCGTGAGCGGATCGAGAAGCTCCTAGATCCTGAATCCTTTGTTGAGATTGATGAGTTCGTGCTTTCACGAATCACAGACTTCGACATGGACAAGAAGAGAATCTTGGGTGATGGAGTCATCACTGGCTACGGCAAGATCGACGGTCGAAAGGTCTTCATCT
>JBHLOD010000246.1:0-3565 GCA_048940825.1 Promethearchaeota archaeon
GTTCAAGGTGTTCCTCGCTATGCCCTGATTGCACTCCTGTGTTTGCTTCTGCTTGGTCCGATAGCATGCAGTGCAACGGAGGTCTGGTCAGACGACTTCAATGATGGCAACTTCGATGGATGGGTTGGCGATGCGCGCACCATTGTGGTTGATGGCACTCTTCGAGGCAGCTACTCCACAGAGGTATATCGACAGTGCGATCTCACATGTGGTGTCTGGAGTTTTGACATTCTTGATATGGGAGGTTGGGAGTTGAGTTACGAACCAGGATTGTATATGTACTTCATGAGTTCGCACCCTGACACACCGCTTCGAACCTTCTACTGTCTCCGAGTCACTCAAGGGACGACCGCGACGGGTCTGAAATACATCTATGCCATAACCAAGATGGATGGGGAGGCAACCGTTACGCTTGCATCAGCTGATGGGATTGAGAGGCCAGATTTGAGAGGAGTCCTGCACCACATCAAGGTAACAAGGACTGCGACGGGGCACATGAGTGTCTATGTGAACGAAACTCTGATGGTGGAAGCCACGGATAGCGAGATCTCCACGTCGGAATGTTTCAGGATTCTCCTCGGGTACGACTATGCGATTGACAACATCGTAGTCGATGACACGCCTCCAGGAATCCCTATGGAGTTGCTAGCCGTTGGAGCTGGTGCTGTCGCCATTGTTGTAGTTACGCTTGTGGCGCTAAGGCGCCGAAGATGAATTGAACTCACAACTTGAAAGGAGGTGAAAAGCGAATAATGATCGGAAGAAATAGGATTGTTGCTTTGCTGGCATTGGTGCTCATGGTAGCCCTAGTGTACGCAACACCAGTTGAAGCCAAGAAACCTCTCAGATGGCTAACCGCTTGCTCTGTCAATCTGCCTCCATGGACTCCTGAGAACCCGACATGGATTGGAGCTGTCTGTGCAGAAGACGGTGCTGAGGGAGAGTTCTACTGGTTCAACACTGAAGCTGAAATCTACAAGAATGTGAATATGCAGAAGTTCTGCGGAATCTGGTGGGCAATTTGGGATGATGGTTCCTATGTCGAAGGGACCCATGAAGGGTCGTTCACCTTCGCAATAAGCCAATACACCATTAACGGCAGAGTCACAGTAGCAACAGGTCAGTATGCGGATCTAGTAGGCCGCAAGATTCACACAGTTGGCATAGTTGATTGGACAGGTGGAGTCTACGGAATAGGGTACAGTGAGGGAGTATTCCAGATCAACTAGGCAAAGTTCGGAGGATGGAACTTCCTCCTTCTTCTCCACTGCGGGGAGGGACAGATTCCGCTGGCGCTCCCCGTATCTCTTTTTTTCGCCCGTAAGGATGTATCGGCAGCAAGAAGTACTTCTAATACTAATCAATCGCTGACAACTGCCGTAGATGAAAAGTGTTATTTCTGGGAGAGGCAGAGTGTACAAGATAGGCATTCCGAAAGAGAAGGTTAGGAAGGAGGCCATCCTAACGAGCCCCAAAGCGGAACTCTCAACACTTTCAAAGATTGAACGGCTGGTCGCTAGTGAAAAGTATCGGAAGGCATTGGGGGAGGTCAAGCTACTCCGAACGAAGAAAATGGGTCGAGGCCACCAACTCAGAATTGGTGTGCTAGAAAGCCGATGCTGGATGGGGTTGGGAGAGGTACGCAAGGCGTTCAAGACTGCACAGTCTGTTGTGGAAGAGGGGGCCAAGCTCCAAGAGCACAAGACGCATGTCATCCATGGGCTGCTTGAGATGGCCTCTGCATCCTGGGGGCTCGGGAATCCTGACATGATACTGGAATCATGTCGACAGGCAGAGCAGCTGTGGACCGAACTGCAGACAGATGATATGTCATTGTTGGACTCTATCAGGGCGGATATACTGTTTCACAAGTCCCCAGGTCTTTACCTCAAAGATGACGTTCACGGAGCTATCAAATGCGTGAAAGAGAGCGTTGCGATAAACGAACGATTGGGTAGCTTGCCGGGTGTAGTTGCGGGTGTCATGAGACTCGCATATCTCCATATCGAGGTTGATACTAGCCTGACCTTGGAGTATCAGGAAAGGGGTTTCAGGTTGAACGAGCAGCTGGGACACCCGGGACACGTCATCTTCGGACTCTGCTGTATTGCATTGGTTCAGATTTTCAGACAGAACTGGGATGAAGCAGAAGGCCTAATTCAGCAGAGTCTGGATGTGGCCAAGGAGCATGACCACGGTAGATGGATGCCTTTCATCCTGTACAATTCTGCCGCTCTATATTATGGGAATGGTGACTTTGGACGGACGGAAGAGGCCTACAAGGAGTACATCAGGTGGGGCGAGAGAATCGGTGGAGAGCACCATGTCGCACTGGGCTCCAACAATCTCGGCGAGGTCTACAGAGCTCGAGGAGATTTCGACAATGCCTTGAGATGCTATGAACGCACTATGGAGTTTAACAAGAGAACAGGCCGCACCAAGGGATACCTTGTAGGATTGGCAAATTGCGGCCTTGTTCAATACGCCAGAGGATTTCCAAATGAGGCGCTGAGATTGCTCGAGGAGAGTCTGATACTTGCCGAAGAACAGGATCAAGCCGGTCTCCTCGGTGGGTTCATCATTACATACAATATCCTCTACATTGCTTCTATTCTGGTGGACAAAGGAATGGTCGATGAGGCACAGCAACGAGTGGAGCATATTCGCAAGATCAAAGAAAGGACGAAGAACCCATTTGACGAGCATGTCTACCGCATAGCAGCGGCTCTTGTGCTGAAGTCGAGCACGCTCCCGAGAAACAGAGTTATGGCGAAAGAGCATCTTGCCGAGGTAGTCGATGGCAGCTTCTGGGATTACGAAACCAATACTCTCGCACTCTTACACCTCACTGAACTCCTAGTCAACGAACTTCAGATTACTGGTGATGCAGAGGTAATTGAGAGTCTGAATGTACGCTTGCGCGAACTGTTGGACTTGGCTGCCGATCAGAAATCCACTTTGCTTCTTATTGAGGTAAAGTTGCTTCAGTCAAAGGCGGCGCTTCTCCAACTAGAGGCGGACAAAGCGAATCGTCTTTTGAACGAAGCTCGGAGTCTAGCAGAACAGAAAGGACTCGAGAATCTCTCGGAACGGATAGTTGAGGAGCAAAACATACTTCTCAACGAGTTGACCATCTGGGAAAAACTCGGTGAGGAGCAGCCCCCGATGGTGGAACGAACTGAGAAAGTCCGGCTTCACAAGCAGATTACTACAATGATACAACAGAGCGTATGGAGAAAGATGCTCTTCTGAGTCCATGTTTCATGTTTCGCCCCGGTTTCATGCGAGAAGCCTTCGATGCAAACTGTTATCTCTCAAACGGGGCAGCTTGTAGGTCGACAGGCATTCTGAGAGGTCAGGCCAGAAGGAGAAGGAGGTGGGCCCGACGAGTCCCACACCCAACGAGTCATCACTGACACGACTTGAAGAGCTAGTTGTGGGCGAGCGATACAGAGAGGCACTTCATGAGATTGACATGTTTCGAAGGGAGAAACCACAGAGAGGCGACCTACTGAGGTTGGGAGTACTTGAGAGCCGATGTTTCATTGGTCTAGGAGAATGCAAA
>JBHLOD010000247.1:0-3527 GCA_048940825.1 Promethearchaeota archaeon
AGCCATCAGTCTAGTACCCATGATTACTCCTTCGGCACCTAGTGCCAAGACCGCGGCAACGCCTCTGCCATCTGATATTCCACCCCCGGCAATCACGGGAACATCTAGGGCGTCAACTACGGATGGAGTCATTACCATCGTTCCTATATCCAGAATCCCAGTAGCTCCACCATTCTCGTATCCAACAACCGTCACAATATCTGCTCCTAGGGACGCCCCTTTTATCGCATATCTTACTCCGGCACATTTGTGAATCCAGATGGCCCCCCCATCTCTGAACTTGGGAACTAGATTTTCCGGAGCTTTGTGACCACTTGTTTCAATGATTTTCACGTCCTCAGCCAATGTAGCATCCACATAGTCTTCCAGTTTGTCTTGAGGCATCAAGGCCGGGAACAGATTGATGTTTACTGCAAATGGTTGGTCTGTAAGAGATTGCGTCTTCTTTATGGCATCACGTAGTTCATCAGGAGACTTGTAGTTTGCACTGGCTAATACGGCACAGGCGCCAGCATTACTGGCTGCTGCGGTAAACTCAGGATTGGATATCCTAGCCATAGTCCCTGCTACAATTGGATATTTGCATCCCAACATCTCGGTTACTCTTGTCTTCATTGTCTAGCCCACTCACCTGTCTTCTGACCTTTGGTCAGATTCCCACAGATAAATCTCATCATCAGATAGAAGAATCGTTACGAAGTCTGGCTGTTGTCAGGTGTTTCAGATTCCTCCCGACCAGTCATCTCAAATCTTCATCATGCCTGATCCCATTAGCTCAGTCGAAATCAGATAGACCTGGAAGATCTCACATGCATAATCCTAGTCCAGACTACCTACGCCGAATTCCTTGTGTCAATAGACGTAATCGCTGAAGAACTGGCTCAAAAAGATCAGGCCTAAGGCCTCCCAATACGACCAAGAGGACTAGACCGCACATCAACCCAATTACCAGTGCTGTACCTGCATCGAAGGACCCAAGCGTGTTCGGCTGCGAGGGTGATGTGTTGGTGTTGCCAGTAGGACTGGATGCTGAAACGATAATCCAATTTGACAAGGAATGTCCACGGGTACACACTGCAATGACAGTAAGATTGTCACCTTCCAAGGTGCTGATTGTGAAAGTGTCGTTGAGCCCATAGTTGAACTCCTGCTCTTGGTAGGTCTTGTTAAACTGGAAAAGGCCGTTCTTGAAGACTTCAATTAGCTCAACATAGTGATTCCCCGGATTAGGGACCTCGTGAGTTACATTGACAGCGAGAGTCTGTGTATCTAGATAGTAGTACAGGACAATCTGAGTTGGAGGCGTTGCATTTGCTAGAAGAGGGCTGACAGACACGAGTGATAATGCAATGAGAAGTACAATTGTGGACGTTCTGAGTACAATCATGCTTCTCATCTAATTACACACTTTATGCCAAACGGGAGTCTGAAATTAAACATAATCTGACTATATTCACATGGCCCGGCTGTCTTTCAGCCTAGCTCTCCGAATTCTCTTGGATTGTATTCACAGTCCTTTGATTTGGATGGCAAGGCTCAAATCCCGCTTGACCCACCATTAAATCCTGTTGAGCTTTCTGTGACTACCATGATACCGACATTTGTCGGTACAAAGGTTATGCCATTTCTGGGGTCTTGATGATTGGTGATAGAAATGGCATGCACAACAAAGCAACAGTCAATTCAACCGATAAACGTACTTGAGCCCATCAGGTGTGAGGAACCGAGCTTCCCAGAGACTGCTACAATAGCAGACGAAGAATCAAGAGTGCTTAGGAAGCACCTGGCACAGGTAGAGGCCCTGCGCCAGCTAGAGCGACGAAAATCACTGGCGCTCATAGAGTCTCATAGGATGTCATTCAACCGGTAGGCCTTGACTAGGGACAAGTCCTAGGGGTGGAAACTGGTTGAATCCCATCCATATGCCAAGTCTTCGGGCGTCTGGGCGAGACGGACTAGGCAGCCTCGCCGACAAGGCACATTTCGTCTTTCCGTTCTTGAGGAATTCGCCGGAATAGCTGAATATGTGGAATCAATGCGGTGATAATCTTGTTCTCTGCCTTCTTCAAGTGCTCCAAGAAGGTCGTTCTCGAGATCTTTTCCTTGGACGCAATGGTCTGAAGGTCAGATCCTCTCGGGAATCTGAAGTAGCCCTGTGCATAAGCAGTAAGTAGTGCATGCATCTGCTTCTCAGTCAGTCCCGAAAACAGTGCATCTGTGGTGAGTGTCAGAGAACTAGCGATATATCCATCAAATGGCTTCTTCCTAATGATTTCAACCTCGAAACCATCACTTCTCAATTTCGTTAGAAGCTTCTTGACATTCTCATGTCTGAAGGAGATGAGTCTGAGGTGCTCCCAACCATTCTCGTATGCAATTGGTGGTATCAATAGCAGACCCGGGTCGCCGAGATAGCCTTGCACAGTACCTGGTCCTCCACAAGCACACATCCTAGTGATGACATGAGTGTTAGCGCCGTTGTGTATCTCGTCTACTATCTCAACTGCCTTTGACATATCATTACGTATCTGGCCATAGTCTTCTTGCTTCTGCATGATTAGTTCCATTATGTCATGCTTATCATTGCACCATTGGTAGATTTTGACCGAGGGGTTGTCCTTCGTGATTCCGCTAAGGGGATTATCATACCTTGCTCTGAATACAACTTCGAATAGCGGCATACTCAGTCCAAGTGTGCTGGGCATATATGAACTCTACCGACACATGTCGGTACCAGTTCATTGTAGCACCGAGCTCTTAAGTCCTCCAGCTATGGTCTTCTGAATACATAGATGGCCCAGTTCAATGTGTCCCGGCCCCACCGCAGGTAGATTCTCCGCGTTTTCACAGTTCTCTCAAGAAGCTCTTTGTTATCTGGGTCATCAGGGTGAGATTGGATGTAGTCATCGACTGCCCACCACTGAAGAGTTTCATAGTGATCCCAATCATCTTGGTTCGAAACAATCGTATAGAGGCTGGTCAGACCCTCCTCCTCTCCCACCCGTACGTTCTCTTCATGGGACCTGTAGTCATCCTTAGTCATTTGAGTGGCCTCAAGGAACTCATTGTCAGGCTCCTTTAGCCAATACGGCTCGCCAACAACAACGAGCCCACCGGGCTTGGTCATCCGTTTGAGAGCCTTGAGTGTACCACGGTGGTCTTTGAAGACCCAGCTGGCCCCCAAGCACATCGACAAGTCAAATGACTCTGGAACATCTGGCTTATACTCTGCACCGTCCATTTCCAAGAATACCAAGTCCGCCCTGGGTATTCTCTCACGGTATTTCTCCTTACAGTCATTGATGCAATAGGGCGAGATGTCCACACCGACTCCGGATGCGGCGTAGATTTCGGCTAACCTGACTAGGTATTCGCCTTTCCCACATGCAATGTCAAGTACATGAGCTCCTTGGGGAAGCTTGAGAAGGCTACAGAAACGCTCCAACTTCTCTTGGCTCATTGGGTTACACAACAGATGCCGCTTGTGTGTGATGTCGAAGTACTTCCACCTGTCCATCTACAGTCAC
>JBHLOD010000248.1:0-3520 GCA_048940825.1 Promethearchaeota archaeon
ATCATGCTCAGCGCCATGTTCGGCTATTGCTGAGAATAGGCGACCTAACACGAACATGCCAAAAGTGTAGAAGAGACCTACGATTAGGACTCCAAATGATACTTCTCGTAACAAAGCCGCGATTGCCACTAAATCCTGCATTCTTCCATCTACCGACCCTGCGGAAACATATGGTCCCCGCGAACGGAATCTCGGGTATGATTTCTCCCGAACGGATATAAAGCTGAGCCAGTTCCGCAGACATGTTTCTATGTTTGAATTGGGACACAGAAGACGACGAATCTTGAGTGATTCGCGACAACTTGATAAGACACTCGTGTCGTGCTACTCCCTGGCCATAATGACCGAACCACACCAGCTTGCCGCAGAAGACCGCGAGAAGCTATTGGCCATCCGCCATCCTGCCAGAGTCAGATACCTGCACTACTACATAATCGGGCTAGTGTTTTTCGTGTTCGGATGGTTGTTCAATGTGACAGTTTCTGCAGGGCTTGTTCAGTACAGCGAACTCTCGTGGTGGTTGGGTATGTCTTCTATGCTGTTGGGACTGGGCCTAGCCCTCTTGGGGGAATACCGACGCCATTATACTCTCTATGTAGTCACCACTTGGAATCTGAGAGTGAGAAAGGGTTGGTTCAATAAGCTCACTACCAGAGTATTCCACGACGAGATTGAAAGAGTGGAGATGTCAACTCCTCCGGAAGGAAGAGTGATCAACCTCGGGTACGTAAGCATCTACACATCTGAGAGCAAAGAGAAACCAACTCTTGTCTTCGCAGACATTCACAATCCAGAGGGAACCTTGGAACTCATAAACCGAGTTCGAGCAACGTCCCCAGTGCCGGCTCCTTGGGACCACATCGAGAAGACAAGAACAGTCGAGTTCTAGACCAAGGAAAACGGAGAGAGAGAAATCAACCGTTGACCATTTCGTTGTCGGGGCAAAAGGTAAAAGAAATGAGTCAATCCATAAAACATCACGGAAGAGGAGTCTAGGAGACGGTAGAACTGGGCAGAATAGTCATCAGGTTCACAACATCTGCGGGAGAGCATCTACAAACAGACAAGGACGCCTACGAAACAGAGCTGAATCTGAAAGACATGAAGATCAATTCGGTCAACCTATCGCCGCTCAGCTCTTTGAAAGAGCTTGAAAGCATCAATCTGAAATCAAACGATTTGACTGAGATTGACCTTAGCCCGCTGGAAGAGTGCAGGAATCTGAAGATGCTCATACTAGCTGACAACCAGCTAGGCACTGTGAATCTGTCCCCCATTGCAAGATGTCAGAAGCTTGAAGCTCTAGATCTCTCACAAAACGAACTTCAGACCATAGACCTGCAGCCACTTAGAGAGTTTCGTAACTTGACATGGCTATACCTCTCTGGCAACAAGATTCTGCACGTAGATTTGACTCCACTAGAACGCTGCACCAGATTACAGTACGTAGTCCTCTCCGACAACAACATATCAAGAATCAATCTCTCTCCGCTGAAGACATGTAAGAATCTGAGGTACGTTCTCCTCGAGGGCAATCCAATGAGCATGGTGGACATCTCCTCGCTATTCAACGCTATGAAGCTTGAACATCTGGTTATTGGAAACTCAACCGTTGTGACAGCGGAGTCCAAGCTAAGACATCAAGACTACTTCCCGCGTCCAATTGAGGAAAGAATGAACTCCATAACCTGGGTATAGTGGAAGTTTGCTTTCTTGGTCATATCTGGATGACACTAGCTCATATTTTGACTGACTACACTTGGCAGCTTGGCGACTCATATGAGCAACCATGAAGAATCTGCGGCGAGATCAACTCTCAGGATGGCGGGCGTTCTCCAAGAGGTGCGAGATGTTTGGATGAGGCGGCTTGAATCATACTTCGCAGAGGTCGAGCGGCTCGTAGAAGGTGAGTGGCTGGATGCTTCAGACCTAGTTGGTCTGGTAAGGGAAACGCGATCGGCGTCAAAAGAAGCTATAGATGGGCTCGCCAATGACCTGAGTGCTGAGTTACTTCATGCATCTAGTGGAGTGTTTGCCAGGTATGAGAAGGAGCGTCTAGCATTAGGCGAAGAGATTGAGAAACAGAAGTCGAGAGTCGCAAGGATACTGGCACTTGATGAAAACGGCTTAAGGCGTGAGAATGAATCTCTGAGAAGTGCAATCGCTAGAGTTCCCGAGTATAAACTTCTGAGAATAGTCCAGATGCAGCGAGGAACCACCTATGATCAGCTCGCCGAGAAAAGTGGCTTTGGAAAGGGGACAATTCGTAAGCATCTGAAGTCATTGATGGCTCAAGGGTACGTCACAGTAAACAAGAAGGCCAGACCACACAAGATACTATTCCTCAGTTCTCCCTGGGATCTCCATAGTCCTGCTGTGGCGACTCCAGTTCCTCTTCGAAGCGCGCAGCCTCTACATCCGCAACTATGACATCTCTCGCACCCAGACTTCGAGCAAAGCCTCGGATTATTCTGGAAGACCTAGGCAAGAGAATCTCGTTTAGGATGATTAACGGCATGACAAAGGCCATCACGACTATTGGTAGACCCCCGATCCACAAGAGACTCTCAAGGATGTAGTTCGGCTCGATTGTACCTCCTCGAATGACGATGTTGGTCGGTAATTGGATTAGGAATTTCTGAGCTGTTGCCAGTGGATAGGACAAGACTGCAAAGCCCGATACATAGTGGCTATACCATCTCCCCACGCCCTCGGTGTCAGGACAGCGCCGTATCTCCAATTCTTCCCTCCTTAGGTGCGTCACAATCCCGGTATCATTTAGAATCCAGGTTGGGGCGTAGATTGGAATTGCCAAACCCAATGCAAGTAGAGCACCGATAAACCAGACAAGCGGTTCGGTCGTCCTCACTACGTCGATAAATGCAACGGTAGTCGGCAAATCTGGAACATTCAGGATGAAGGGTGGAAGGAGTCCTAGTGCAAACTGACTGAATGAAAGGGCAAACAGTGCTGGCACAATGGCTCTTCGGACAATCCGTCCTGCACCAAACTTGGTTCCGGTTTTGACGACGCTCTGTGTATAAGACTTAGCTCTATAGAGCCTGTTCAACATCAACATTAGAGCAGCCACGGGTAAGGTCAGAATTAGGAACTCAATGAGATATGCAGGCAGGGCAATCATCAGGATTGTGAAGACATCTTCGGTGAATCTTCCACGGATAGCCGGGGAGAGGTCGTAGCCCGCCAGATCCACTTGGTTGAGATTGCTTATCTGGAGCACAAGTACCACAGCTACGAACAGTCCAAGTATCATGAACATAATTGCAGGAACGAACCTGATGTTCTCATTCGCCATCGTAGCTCGAAAGTGGCCTAGACCTGCTGTGTATCTAAGGATATTGGTTGTCCATATGACTCAAGCAATATCGACCAGATGTGAAGACTCATATGTTTTAGACCTAAAGTGACATAATGGCAGGTTCCGTCTGAGGTTGAGCCATGAGATCAAGGCAAGTGCTGATAGTGGTCACGGTTTCCATTATGGTCGTGACCGTATCTC
>JBHLOD010000249.1:0-3516 GCA_048940825.1 Promethearchaeota archaeon
CTCAGATGATGTCCATTCCCTCTTCGGCGTTTGCGCGTTTCAAAGACATGAAACTATCCCGAATTGCTATTCGCAGTCCACATTATGCTCGTCGAGCGATTCAGATTGGGGACCTCTGGGGCAATCAGTTCACCATAAGACTCTCCGACATGGATGCGGACTGCCCTGAGGCCCTGTCAGCAGTGAAGGAGCTGAAGAGGGTCCGATTGCTGAACTACTTCGGCGTTCAGAGATTCGGTGTCACACGCCCCTATACGCACCTTGTGGGAAGGTCTCTTGTGAAACGTGATTTTGAAGAGGCTACTCGTATCCTCTTGACGGCTACGAGTGAATATGAATCGGAGCAACTAACAGAGGCCAGGGGGCGTCTGGCAGAGAATCTCCTTCCTGACAACGGTATACTAGAGGCGTTCCCAAAGGAGCTGGGCTATGAGAGAGAAGTGATGAAGCAGCTCATTAAGCATCCAAGCGATTTCAAGAAGGCCCTCTCGAAGGTTCGTTCTCGTATCCTCGGTATTTTTGTTCACTCCTACCAATCGTATCTATTCAATCGCCTGATTAGTCTTAGAGTCAAGTCGAAGCTTCCTATTGATAGACCTGAACCGGGGGACTTCATAATCAAACTAGATGAAACCCATTCTGGACGTGACGAATGGCTCTTCGTGACGGAGCAGAATCATGAGAGTCGTATGGAACTCCTGCTCTCAGGTGAATACGGGCTTGCAGCTCCCCTCCCCGGATATTCGACAAAGACCCCTCCGTCTCTGCAGTCAGAGCTGTTGCAGAAGGTCCTTGGAGATGAAGGAGTCACACTTGCGGAGTTTCGTAATCCTGAGTGGAAGGCATTGGACTCTCCCGGTGGTTTACATCTTCTTACACTTGAACTTCCACAGATTGAGGAGCTATGCGACGACCTTGGGCTCGTACTTAAGTTCCGCTTGAGAAAGGGATCTTATGCCACTGTCGTGATGCGCGAGCTGATGAAGAATCATCCAATCCACAGAGTCTGAGTCAGCGAGATCGACGCCTTACTGAGAATTCCCTCAACTTCTCTCCAAAAGAATCGTCCTGTGTTGTTTCATCCTTCTCTATACGTTCATCTTGGTACTCGAATAGCACAGATTCTCCCATTACTGCGGAAACAATCTCTCTTAGGTCCTCCTTCGAGTATGGAATGCGCTCTCTGTCCTCAGGTCTGAGCATGACGATACTCTCTCTAAATCCGTCAGGAAGGTGTAGGCTGTTCACTCCCACTTCAATCGCCGGCTCAATCAGGTTTCTGACTATCCTTCTGAGTTTCACGGGCGATTCAAAGATTAGTACTTCGCCGAACGCCTCCCCCATCTCATCCATGAGGGCCTCTGCAGATTGCAGGACTCCTACAGTCTTCTTCCTGAGAACCAATATCAAGCGGCCGCCGGTCTTTACTGCTCTGAGTAAGTGCAGGTCTTCCAGTTCTGGGTATTCCTTCGCTCTCCCCATGATCCATTTGGAGAATTCGATGTCGAACTCGTTTAGTTCACCTTTGTCTAGCCTCTCCTGGCAGCTTGGACAAAGCATGTCAGATTCCAAGTCGAATACACAGACTGGTAGTTTCATCTCTTTTTCCTCACAACCAGAGCCTCAGCAATGGCTGGACTCGGGTGAGGAGCACAACTGGCCTTTTTCTCTCACGTTGAGAGCGTTATGTCAATGGTGGAAACGTTGAGATCGCTCCCCTTGTCAGTCTGGACAGTGGTAGTGCCGATCTCTATCTTCTTGACTTTAAGGTCGGAAATGAACCTATGGCGTGTGATCTCGGCCACGTCAACGGCCCGACTGATTAGTCTACCTCGCGCCTTAATCACAACTTCGCTGGATCCCTTGTTAAACAACGTCACGCAGGCTAGGACATACGACATTACGTTCTTGTTGCCAACAAGGATCACCGAGTCGCCGTGGCTCTTCTTATCCGACGTCTCGTTAGTCTTCTTCGCAGTCACCCGAAGCCTCTCCCCTGCTGATGCTCGAAAGGGTATAATACACAGCACTGCATCTGTTCGCGTCTGATATAGATTTCGATTCCCTAGTGAGCCATTTATAGCCGAAAAAGCGGATTCTGAGCAACTGTTGTCACAATACACAAGCCTTTTCTTTATGTCCGCACGCGCGGGCGTGGACGTTCAGATAGATGACACAGATCACATTCTTGGGTTCATGCAGGGAAATTGGTAGAGCCGGTTTCCTCATGGAGGAGATGGATGAGAGTCTACTCGTAGACTACGGAGCCAAGCTCTCAGAGCCTCCGAAGTTTCCGGACATGTTTCCTCTTGACAATCTACAAGGTATTGCACTGACTCATGCCCACCTAGACCACTCTGGGGGAATTCCCCTTATTCTCTCTCAGGCTGAGGCCTCGCTCTTCTGTACACCAGCGACCAGAGACCTGAGTCTACTACTACTCCGAGATATGTACAATGTTACGAAGGGCAGGCTGCCATTCACTCGGAATGATATTCCACTTATGAGAAGACAGTGTCAGGCTACCGCATATGAAGAAACACTGCCTCTGGGTCTTCACTTCGAGATGACTCTGTTCAATGCAGGACACATTCCTGGTAGTGCAATGGTTTCAATTAGGGTAGACGGGAAGAGAGTCCTCTTCACTGGCGATTTCAACGCGGTAGAATCCCAGTTGAATCTGGGAGCAAGAAAGAACCTCCCAAAACATGATGTGGTCGTTACCGAGAGTACCTATGCGCGTCGGTCCAATCCTGACCGCACTGAAATCGAAGAGGCGCTGATTGATTCAGTGATTGAGACACTTGAACGGGGAGGAACAGTTCTGATTCCCGCTTTCGCAGTTGGTCGCAGTCAGGAAATCATGTGTATCCTCGAACGCCATGACATTCCGCAAAAATACCCAATCTATGTCGATGGTATGGCCCGAAAGGTGAATGAGATTCTTGTTAGACATCCTGAATATCTACAGAGCCCTCAGGCTTTCAGTCGAGCAGTGAGCAGAAGCCGCATTATTCAAGACAACAGGGATCGCACAAAGGCCGCCGAGAACGGAGGAATAATCGTTTCTCCTGCTGGAATGTTGAAGGGAGGCGCTTCACACCTCTATTTCAAGATGCTACATGATGACCCGCGTAACACAATCATCATGGTCAGCTTTCAGATTCCAGGAACTCCCGGTGCAGAGCTCTTGGCTACAAACAAAGTGCAAGTTGGAGGTCGGACCTACGATGTTGATGCAGACGTTCGAATGCATCACCTGTCATCACATTCCGACGCGAAAGGCCTGTTGAACCTTCTTCAGAGAATACCGGGTGACCCAGAATTCTACGTTGTGCATGGAGAATCGGAGTCGTGCGACAAGCTTGCAGAAACTCTTCAGAAGAAGGGCCGAAAGGCACACGTGCCTGAGGTAAACGAAACAGTCGAGATCTAATCCTCTTCGGACTCTGGGCGAGCCTCAACAATCTGACACTTCACCTGTTGTAGAACGGCCTCTGCCTCTTGTGGTTCGAG
>JBHLOD010000007.1:0-14636 GCA_048940825.1 Promethearchaeota archaeon
TGGAATCAGCTCTGGATAGGTGAGAATGGCCTCAACAGAGTTCCTAGTGAGGGGCCATCTCCTGCCCTCGGACTCTATAGAATTGACAATGGCAGCGAGTAGATCTGGATCTTCACGCAAACACGGAGTCCTCAGAACATCAGATATCAGATTGGACGGGTCCGCGACAGACCCTACTGCTCCGACTATGGCGTCGATGACTGGGGCACTGCAAACAAGGCCGTCTGGACCGAGAGCCCTAACTATCGCCCAAGGTCTCTGCCAGGATTTGATTACGCTGGAAACTGCCTTTTGGATTTCTTGACTTCTCCATATACTTCTCTCATCAGCAATTGCCTCTATGGCCCTTTGTGGGTTCACGCTAATTAGAATCGCTGCAGCAATCGCCTTCTGAATGGATTCCTCCTTGAGGAGAGGTTTCTCTTTCTTCAGCATCTTGAACAATGTCCAGGGCTGATTCTCACGACTGATGAGCTCGGATATCGCGGCGCGAATTTGTCTGTCCGTGACTAGGCTGTCTTCTTGAAGGGCCGCTCTTAGCGCAGGATAGGGTGAGTCCTCAAGTCTGATCACATCTGCAAGCAAGGAGATTCTCCTAGTTTCGGGCGATTCACGACACAGTCCAACAAGTGACGAGATTGGATTGCTCTGCATTCCCTCGGAGTTCTGTTGGCCCAACTTCAGGATGCTAAGTCGGAACTGATATGACAATTTGGGTCGCTTTGCATCACGCATATCCGAACTGTCGAAGTCCCTGACACGCAGGTCCAAACCCGTCTTTCTTAGCTCCTCCCTGATGACCTCCAGATTCTCAATACTCGTCACCAAATGTGCGCCCATTGCCGACAGAATCCTGTGACCATTACCTGTCACCCACACATCTCTCAGGTCGATTAGGTCCTTCAACTGGAATGCGGCGACGTTTCGCATCTCATCGTTTCGGCTTTCTGCTATGAGAGGAACCAGCACAGCAGCAGATGTCTGTAACATTCTGTCTAGGTCGAAAAGTAGTGTTGAACCACCATCCTCAATCTGCCTCTCAACCGCTGCTATTACATGCTGACTGAACTGGCGTCGCAAGTCATCAAAATCATTCGGGTCCACAATTGAGTTCAAGAGGGACAGGATGTCACCATCAAGACCGAGGAGTTCGTCGAGCTCGAAGGCAGACATCAGGAACCGCTGACATTCTAGTCCTCCACCACCGAATGTGTGTGTCAGAGCCTCGATCAGCTCGTCTTGAATCTCTGACCAATCATGACCTTCAAGCAGCTGCTGAAGCAAGGCTCTTAGTCTTTGAGGGTTTCTTCTTGCTGTTGCACGGTCTAACCCTAATGACTGTTCAGTCCTAATCATCCTCACCCATCTAGTGCTGTTCTTCGGAAGTCTGTGAAACAGAACTGTTTCAATTGTACTTGAGGTATTCTAAAGGTAATGGATGCTCCGTTCTGAACAGCTAGACTGGTTTGTACGCGGCAATCTTTGCACTCGAAGCTGGACCTGCATTTGCTTTGCTCACAATCTTCACATTCTCAAATCCAGCATCACGAATGTGCCGCAGATACTCATCAACATGGATCGCTCCACCTAGACATCCCGTGTATGATATGAGGTCGTCATGAATCTCTTGAGGCAGAGAAGCCTCAAGTACTATGTCAGAAACCATCAGTCGTCCACCAGGACGTAGCACTCTGAAGGCTTCCCTGAACACCTTTGACTTGTCTGGTGCCAAGTTGATGACGCAGTTGCTGATTATGACATCGACAGAATCATCATCTACAGGAAGTTCTTCAATGTCCCCAAGACGAACCTCAACGTTCTCGAGCCCGAGTTCCCTAGCACCTTCCTCAGCCCTCTCAATCATTTCGGGAGTCATATCTACACCGATGACTCGCCCGGTCTTACCCACCTTTCGTGCAGCATGAAACATATCGAGTCCCGCCCCACTTCCTAGATCAAGGACAACCTCTCCTTCTTTCAGGCTGGCAAGAGCTACAGGATTACCACATCCTGCAAACGATTCTACAGCAGATTCCGGCATATCCTCAATGGAGTATCCCAGTGCCTCGGCATAGGAAGTTCTTATGCTTCCACTCGCAACCTCAGGGCCACAACAGCTCTCAACTGTACTGGGCTCACAGCAGCTTGATGCACTCGGTTGTGCTACCTTGGCGTAGGTCTTCTTCACTTCTTTCTTTATCTCGTCAGGCGACATCTCAGAGACTTTCTTGGTTTCTGTCACTTCCTTCACCTTGTATTGGATGACCGATATTATGAGTATTGGACGTCCGACATATACATTTAAGTATATCGGATATCCGATATTAGTCGTGTCAGACCAAAGTGAAGATGAGTTCTGTTGCCCACCAGACTGCTGTGACATGAGAGGCATGCTCACCTTCCAGATAATCTGGGAGCTGAGCAAAGGACCATTGAGCGGTCAGCAAATTGCTGAAAGGATTGCCAAGAGAAAAGGGACCAAGCCCACGCCAGGTACCATATATCCAGCCCTTAAAGACCTCAAGGAGAAGGGCGTCATCAAGGGCAGCCGAGAGGAGGGAGACCGCCGTCAAATCATCTATAGTCTGACCGAATCTGGGGAAGAAGGACTGGTCGATGCGGCGCGTTACTTCGATCAAGTCTTTGGTGACATTGCAGAGGAGTGCAAGGTCATCGTCCTGAAAGTCGGTGACTGCAAGGACTCCTAGGACAGATTCGGATTCCACAATCATTCAGAAGGTGTCTAGAAATGAACAACAATCCAGAGATGACGCACGATCTTCTGAAGAAGGCAATCGAGAGACACGTTGACGAGACTCGTCCACTGCTAAAGCAGCTCGATGATCAAATCCTGCACTCTCGACCCATGGACGAGGCACGTCCACTCGGGGAGGTCATTCTTCACATGTTGCGGTCACTAGAGTTCTATGTGCGGGGCATTGCCAGCAATCAGTGGGAACCGTTGCGGTACAGTCTTTCCGATTGCGGCACAGCAGAAGCAGTCAAGGAGCTGGCTGAGGACGTGTTTGCCAAGGTGGTTGACTACTCGAATCAGATTTCTGCCGAAGACCTCCATCGAGTCAACGATTCCTTCAATAGACCTGCCACGATGGCAGAGATATTGCTAGAAATGATTGAACACAGCATCCATCATCGTGGTCAAGTCACAGTCTACTACAGGCTTCTCAACATCGAACCGGTTCGTATTCCCTACATAGTCTAGAATTCATTCCGACTGACCACACGTTTTTCTAGTCTGCTCTTCTCAGCGGCGAAGACCATCAAATGTGATTCCAGGGTTTCTTCTGGACCAGAGAGAATGAGAGTCGGATCATTCTGAGCGACTGCTGACACAAATGCATCCATGAGCCAATAGTCTCCTCCACCGTGCTCTTCGAGATCCAAGGGGCTCTCAGTTTCAGTATCAATGACACGAGTCGAATCTGTAAGGAAGTCATGGACGTGTATCTTTGACCCATTCCCGTAGATTTCTCCTCTTGTTCCAAAGATACTAGTCCTTCTTCTACCCGCTTCCGTGAATGCTGTCATAGTGAAAGCTGCTGTGATTCCACCCTCGAACTCCATGTTGACCACTTGATGGTCTACAACATCGTTGTCGCAATCGTATACACATCTGCCGTAGGGGCCATCTCTCAATGCTTCTAGGACGCTCTTGCGACTAGGCTCCGGTGTAACGATTCGAGTTGGCCAACCTGTATTCCCGCTCTCTAGGAATCCGTTGTAGATCTTGATGGCTGAGTATGGACATTCTGGTTCGAAGCCACAGTCAACACAGCGAGTCCCTGCATTCTCTGGTCTATTCTCACTGCGAAAGTGAGTCAGTGAACCGAAAGAGGACACGGCTCGACACGGTCTACCTACGATATATCGTATCCAATCAAGATCATGGCAAGACTTTGAGAGCAGCATGAAGGATGATTCGTCCTCTCTTCGCCAGTTCCCGCGCACGAACGAATGTGCTTGGTGCCAGTATCCAACAGGCTCGAGCCGCTGTATGCTGACCACATCGCCGATTGCACCCGAGTCAACTAGGCCCTTTAGGGTTCGAGTATAGTTCGTGTATCTAAGGACATGTCCCACAGAGAACAGAATCTTGTTGTCAAGCACGGCCTTGATAATCTCTCTGCAGCCATTTACATCTGGGGCCATAGGCTTCTCAAGCAGAATGTGGTAGCCTTGTTTCGCAAAGAGCACTGTTGGTTCTACGTGCATTGAGTCTTGAGTCGCCACAATGACTGCATCTGCAAACTTCTCTTTCCCTCTTAGATCTCTCCAGTCTTTGAAGACGTTCTCATCGGGGACTTCGTGCTCGACTGCGATTCTGTCCCGATAGAATTCCCGTGGTTCCGCGACACCTACTACACGTGCTCTGTCAGGATGGGTTGCTGCATAGGTTGCGTATGTAGTCCCCCTGTCGCCCGCCCCGATTATGACGAGGTCGATAGGATGGCCCCCTTCATGTTCTCCGCTCATGGCTCCGCTGAAACGTTGCTCTCGTTTCAATGTATTCTTTGATTCGTTGCCAGACACACAAGGTTTTCACCAGGCTTTACCCCTCGGAACATGGACAAAATGCCAATGATTGTCCGGGCGGATTGCGATGAGTAGGGGTGTCCAGAGAATATTCTCCCAGGTGCCGCATACATATGAAACGATCAATCACATGCTGACACTGGGGATGGACATCCTCTGGCGTCGACGGGCTGCAAAGATGGCGGCATCACACGGAGGCACCAGGTGGCTTGAAGTATGTAGTGGGACAAGCGAGCTATCTATCTATTTAGGCCGCTTGGCAAAGAAACAAACAACGTTGGTAGCGGCAGACTTCTGTCTTCCCATGCTTATGGCTGCGGCAGAGAAGCCGGACGCTGATACACTCGGTCTTGCCTTGGCCGATGCCTTCCGGCTACCTTTTCCAGATGGATTGTTTGACATTGTAACAGTTTCGTTCGCGACAAGAAACATTAACCTGAATCGTATGAAGTTGATTGAAGCTTTCAGAGAGTTTCAAAGAGTCCTCCGTCCCGGTGGTCTGTTCGTTAACTTGGAAACAAGTCAGCCGCCATCACGTATTATCAGATGGCTGTTCCATCAATATGCGCGTCTTCTCGTCCGCCCTATCGGATATCTGATCTCGGGCTCAAGGGTCGGCTATGGCTACCTATCTCACACTGTACGCCATTTCCATGATGCTGAAATACTCGGGGAGATTTTGTCTGCCGCTGGATTCACCAGAGTTGACTTTCACCGTATGACTCTCGGACTGGCTGCCATTCACAGGGCTCTGAAGTGAAACGGACTATCATGTCCCGGATTGGTTATAGTCATCCAAAAAGAAGAAGAAGCCGTGAACGCTGCGATTTCGCAACATTCACAGCTGTTGTTTCAGTTCTAGACTCTAAACTCCTACATATACCACCAAGGACAACGACCGTATCCATGTCCGACCTTGAACTCGTAGTCTGCCACGCCGACGTCATGAATCGCGCTAACGACAACCACAACGTACATCGGCTTGGATATCGGCAGCCATTTTCTGCCCTCTTCGGTCATGTCGTCAAGACATAGTTCGCTGACCCATACTGGGTAGTAGTTGCCCTTGCACTTCGCGAAGTAGACAAATGACACCATGAAGTCTGCTTCTGGTGGAAGTGCGTACCATTCCGCAAGCTCTAGTGCTACTCCGCTTACAGATGGTGTATCGAGGTACCAACCTTCGTAGAGAGTGTTCCAGTCGGTTACATACCGGAAGCCAATCAACACCGTCTGTCCAGCATAGGCAGTCAAGTCGAATGACATGTCTACCCATCCGTCCGCGGTGATGTATCCGCTCCAGCTCGTGAGACCTGGAAGATTGGCTAGGACATTCGGATGGGCTCCCGGATCATGATCATACGTGGTGTACTCATTCTCGAGGGATGTCCATGTGGCTCCGTCGTCTGTCGATACTTGGACGAACCCGAAGTCCCAGAAGTCCTCGATATCCCAGTACGTCGTCAGCGTCAGCATCGGATCTCCTGGATCGACGTACGCCTCATCGGCAATGACAGTGTTCATCAAGTTGTCCGCACCGGAATACCAGAGGCCGACGTCAGCAAGGAAGGTCCATTGTAGACCTGGGTCCACGTAGGCGAAATTGTCGCCGTTGAAGCGCAGTTTCTTCTGACCCCATCTATGCTTCTTCCATTCATTGAGAGCAATGTAGTCAGTTCCATACGGGCCTAGATAAAGCGCTCCTAGTCCCTCTGCTTCGTAGCCGAGGTTCGTCACCGTCGTGCCGAAGTCTGATCCCATGGTCCATGGGACTGGGATTCCCTCTATCTCATAGATTCTTAAAGGATCAGCTTCTTCGGAGCCCAAGTCGAGTGTCTTATAGTTGTACTTCCCACAACCCGGCCAGTCCGAATGAATCAGATTTGCGAGTCTCCAATTGTGGAACACATCATCGAAGGTTTCGCTGTAGCCAAAGTGCGCTAAGGCTGCATCGATTCCCTCTATGCCAGAAATCCCTGCTCCAACGTAGTAGCTCAGCAGCTCTGCCCCGTAGTGGTCAGCAAGGTAGATTGTCCAAAGCGCCGCTTGACCGTAGTCTGCCAGGACATTTATTCCTCCTTGGTCCTCCCATTCAGTGAGGGAGTTGTCTGGCGTTGCCAAGAAGCTGTTGATGTGGCTCCATGGAATGCCATAACCACAGAGAACCTCCGCAAACATTGAGCATCCTTCGTTCATGAATGCTGCAGGACTAGGCTGGTAGTCCCTATGAATGAGGTGTTGATACTCGTGCGCAACTGTACCCTCGTATGTGTATGGACGTTCAACAAGAAGGTCAGGACGGTGGGGTAACCATTGATGCCCCTCTTCACCTAGCCTTCTCCACCATTGCCAGTTATCAATGTGGATTATGTTCCTGTCGTAATATCCATTGTAAGTGGAGCTAAAGAAGCCAATCACGAAGTACGGATAAGTTGGGTCGTAGAAGCCCTCATCACGAATGTTGAGAACCTTCAATATCACCCTCTGGGGATTGTCTTCAGCAGGCGTCCAGTTATAGTAGTACTCCGGCCAGCCAAGAGCCTCGAAGATGGTGTCCATTCCATCTCTGTCGGCGGACGGTCCGAAGAACTCGCTGCACTCCTGGTAAATCACCGCATCGAACTCGTCAGCTAAATACTGACACTGTTCATCTGTGACTTGCCATGTGTCTGGGTCAGCATTTCTCGGGTCGCCAGCTGGATATGATAGGTCGTTCGAAACCCAGACCTCACAGTATTCGGAGATTCCTCTTAGAGTCATCCATGGGCTGTAGGTAGCTGCACCCAGATACCAGTCGTATGCCACAGCTCCGACGTCTGATGGCTCCATGAATCCCATCATATCAGCGGAGACGTAGTCATCTGCAGATATCTCTGGCATAGCCACCTCTCCAGCCAACCCACTCTCTAGGGTGACTCCGATATACTCTGGGAGATCAGCAGCTGCAGCTCCTGCAAAAGGCACTATGGCTAACGGTATCAGAAAGCCGATTGCCAGCATTAGTGCTAACAGTACTGTTGTTCTATTTCTTCTCAATATTCTTCTCCTCCCAACACGCTCTTCGAAAACGGAACGTGTCAGATTGCACGGTGCGTGATCAGCGCACCTACAGATGCAGAGCCACTCTAGGTGAATCCGATATTTAAGTATAGGACCATTTCAGAATAGAAACGGCCATTTCAGAATTCGAAAAACTCGGCTATTATTGGACGACCGGTTTCACCGAGGTGGATTATCAATATTCAATTTCGAAACCACCCAATCTTCAAAGAGCCCTGAACCTCGCTGCGACGTTGGAAGTCAAAAAAGAGTAGAGGTGTGACATCTACTGAAATCGTAGATATCACACTTCGCAGTGGTACTCGTTGTTTACCTGCCACCTGTTGGAAGCACAACTGCCCCGAACCTGTAGTCTGCCATACCGTCATAACCAGTTGGGCTGACGATTAGATAGACGTAATCGTAGTCAGACCTAGTAAGTCGAGTATAGCCGTTCTCCCATACATGATTCATCTCGAATTCTTCTATTTTGTACTTGATCTTTCCATTCGACTGGTGCTGAACTGCAATCAGAGTCACCTGGAACTGCCAATCAGGATACATTGGTGCGAGTTCGACACCCAACCCACTGACTTCCACGGTGTCATCGATGTACCAGCCTTCATACGTGAAGGCCCAGTCAGTCATGTAGCGAAAGCCAATCATCACATTTTGGCCTTCGTAGTCAGACAAATCGAAAGACATCGTATACTTCGCATATGGATTATCTGGGTCTATGAAGCCGCTCCAGCTAGTTAGTCCTGGAAGATTGGCTACTATGTCCGGATGGGCACTCGGATCATAGTCGTAGGTCGTATACTCGTTCTCAAGTGAGGTCCATGTGGCTCCATCGTCTGTTGATACCTGCACAAATCCGAAGTCCCAAAAGTCCTCAATGTCCCAGTACGTGGATATTGTGAGTGTTGGATCCGCTGGATCAACATAGGCGTTTCCGTAGAGCAAGTAGTTGACTAAGTCACCTTCGCCAGAATACCAGCCCCAATCAGTCAAGGACCATCCAATCTCAGCCCATGGGTCACCGTTGAAGAAGAACCATTTTGTACGCCACTTCGGTACATTCTCGAATCCGATGTAATCTGACCCATACGGACCGACATGTGTTTCAAACGTGTCGTATCCAGGTAGAGTCCATGTGGTTCCAAACGCATCCGAAGCACGTACCCAGCCTTCTGGGAGTCCATCAAACTCGTACACTCTTATTGGAATACCATCTGCAAGGTCCAATGACTTGTAGTTGTATATTCCATGGCCTGGGGTATCAGAGTGAATTAGGTTCGCTATCCTCCAATTGTGATAGATGTCATCAAAGGTTTCGCTGTAGCCAAAGTGGGCAAGGGCAGAATTGATGCCATAAATGCCGCCAATTCCCGATTTCACAAAGTAACTGAGAAGTTCTGCTCCGAAGTGATCAGACAGGTATATTGTCCAAAGTGCAGCTACACCGTAGTCAGCCAAGATGTTGATGTCTCCCTGGTCACCCCACTTTGTGAGGGAGTTGTCGGGCGTGTACAAGTAGCTGTTTATGTGACCCCATGGAATACCATAGTCACAAAGGACTTCTGCATACATCGAACAACCTTCATTCATGAAGGAGTCATCGCCAGGGTTGTAGTCATGGTGTATCAAGTGTTGATACTCGTGCGCAGTTGTACCATCATACGCGAACGCGTAGTTGGCGGGCACCTCCAACTCGGGTGCTGTATCGGGGAACCACTGAGTGCCCTCCGGTCCTAGCCTCTGCCACCATGATAGACAATCCAGGTGAATGATGTTTCTCTGACAGTAGTCTGTCCAAGTGGAATCGTAGAACCCGATCACATAGTATGGGTATGTGGGGTCATAGTAGCTAGCATCCCGGATGTTGAAGACCTTGACCACGACTCTCTGTGGATTGTCAGTCGCCTCCATCCAATCATATGTCCATTCAGGGAAACCCACTTGTTCGAAGATGGTGTTTGTGCCATCCCTGTCAGGTGGTACCCCAAAGAATTCGGTGCATCTCGGATAGATGACCTCGCTGACTTGATCGGCAAGATACTGACACATCTCGTCTGTAATGGCGGTGAAGTAGCCATCATTTCTCGGATCGCCTTCTGGAAATGACAAATCCTCTGCGACCCAAACCTCTGCATATTCAGAAACAGCCCTCAGCGTGATGTATGGGTCATCAGTTTCGTATCCTATGGTCCAATCATAGACTGTGTCCCCAACCTCTGCCGCTACCAAGGGTTGAACAGCTCTATGGGCAGGGTAGCCCGATTCCAGAATGCCTCCAGTTCCTGCTCTAAGCAAGTCGCCGGCCAATCCACTATTCAAATCGACTCCTATATACTCGGGGAGCTCAGCTGATTTGGCCGCATCAATTGACACTATGGCCATTGGGAACAACATACCAAGTGTCAGGATTAGTGCTAACAGTACTGTTTTTTCTTTCTTCAAATCCCTTCTCCTCCCAACACGCTCTTGTAGAAAGGAACGTGTTAGATTGCACGGTGCGTGATAAGCGCACCCAAGTCTGCAAGACTGTGATGGTCTAATCGGGTATTTAAGTATAGGATAATCTTAGAATTGAAAAGGCTGTTTCAGAAATCGATAGACTCGGCTATTATTGAACAACCTCCGTTCAGCATTCAAACAAAAAAGAAATCTGGGCTGTGAACGCCACACAAGTGCAGCATTCACAGCTTCTTCAATAGTGTTGTTATTCTATACTTCTACTCGCCCCAGAACGAACAATCCCACTTGTGCTTGAAATCCACGTTGAAGGAGTAATCAGCCAAGCCGCTGTTCTGGACCGCACTGACGACTAGGACGACGTAGCCACGGTGAGGAGGCATTACCAACGAAGTTCCTTCCTCGGTCATCGAGTCAAGGTCAAGGTCCCAGACGAAGAATGGGAAGTAATCTCCCTTGAACTTCGTGTAGTAGACTAGGGTAACTTGGAAGTCTGCCTCAGGTAGGTATGGCCCGAGTTCGACGTATTCACCGCTGACCGTCACACTGTCCTCGATGTACCAGCCCTCATAGAGAGTGTTCCAGTCGGTCACATATCGGAAGCCGACTAGGACATCAGTCCCTGCGTAGGCTGAAAGGTCAAACTCCAGTGTCAAGAAGTCTTCACTCCAACCAGTTAGGCCCGGAAGATTGTTGACGGCTGTGTCGATGGCGCCAGAGTCATGGTCGTAGGTTGTGTATGCATTCTCAAGCGAGGTCCAAGTCATTCCGCCATCAGTCGACACCTGTACAAAGCCGAAGTCCCAATAGTCCTCGATATCCCAATATGTGTACATCATCAAAGTTGGATCAGCTGGGTCCACGAACGCCTCACCGAAGATGAGTGTGTTCATGAGGTTGGCTGCTCCAGAGTACCATAGACCATCAGTAAGTGTCCAGCCAGGAACCTGTGCGAAGTCATCGCCGTCAAAGGCGAGTTGCTTCATCCAGGGCTTCTGCTTCTGCCACTTTGTTAGCGCTATGTAATCAGATGCATATGGACCAAGGTTTGTGACTCCAGTATCATATCCGAGAATTGTTACGGTGGTACCAAAGTCCGAACCGAATGTCGTTGGCACAGGTAGCTTCTCAATCTCGTACACTCTTGCCTGTTCAGCATCCTCGCCGCCTAGGTCAAGTGTTACGTAGTTGTATTTGCCGCCACCCGGGAAGTCGGAGTGAATCAGATTGGCGAGCTTCCAGTCATGGAAGATGTCGTCAAACGTTTCAGTGTATCCGAAGTATGCCAAGGCCGCATTGATACCTTCAATGCCAGCAATACCGGCCCCTACATAGTAGCTAAGGAACTCAGCTCCGTAGTGGTCGCTTAGGTATATTGCCCAGAGTGCAGCCGCGCCATAGTCAGCGAGGACGTTTATGCCTCCCTGATCCTCCCAAGCAGTGAGGGAGTTGTCTGGTGTCGCTAGGTAGCTGTTGATGTGGCTCCAAGGAATTCCGTATCCGCACAGAACTTCGGCAAACATCGAGCAGCCCTCGTTCATGAAGGCTTCAGGCGATGCCTGATAGTCTCTGTGAATCAGGTGCTGATACTCGTGAGCAATTGTGCCCTCGTAGGTGTAGGGCAGAGTGACCACAAGCTCAGGACGGTCATCAGGATACCACTGAGTGCCCTCGGCACCGACCCTCTGATACCAAGCCCAGTTGTCAATGTGAATCATGTTTCTATTGTAGTAGTCCTTTGTGTATGTGGAGCTGTAGAAGCCAATCACATAGTAGGGATATGTTGGATCGAAGTAGTTCTCATCTTGGTAGTTGAGGACCTTGATTATGGTTCTCTGAGGATTGTCAGTCGCTTCAAACCAGTCATAGGTGAATGCTGGCCATCCAATTGCCTCAAAGATTGAACCAGTTCCATCTCTGTCTTCTGGGAACCCGAAGAACTCGGTACACTTCTGATAGATTACTGCATCGAACTCGTCAGCAAGGTACTGACACTGCTCATCTGTGACCTGCCACAGGTATGGGTCGTCATTTCTCGGATCACCATCGGGATACGAGAGGTCGTCCTGCACCCAGACCTCAGCAAACTCAGATACAGCTCTGAGGGTCATGTACGGGCTTCCAGAAATCGCGTTGATGTACCAGTCGTAGACGGTAGTCCCGACAGGCACTGCTGCATCGTACTGATATGCTTCCCCAGAAGCGGCCTCGGCAGTGGCCTCAGAGATGTCTGGCATATATGACTCTCCAGCCAACCCGCTCTCAAGGTCTACGCCTATATACTCGGGGAACTCAGCAGTAGCAGCCGCACCAACTGACACAAAAGCAATTGGTATCACCAAGCTCATTGTCAGAATGAATGCTAACAGTACTGTTTTTTCTCTCAATGTTTTCTCCTCCCACACGTTCCTCTGAAAGCAGAGGAAACGTGGAGATTCCAAGGTGCATGATCAGCACACCATGGATTATGTGCGGGTGCGGTTACAAACCCTATACTTAAACGTTGCAGAAGTCACAAAAGCGTAACAATGTGTTTGATGTTTTGAAACAAACTGTAACCATCGATAACATCAGGTTGTGTTCTTAACTTGGCTCCTTTTGGCCTTTCAACCCGACATTTATACTTACCCCCAACTGCAAGATTCATAGCTGGACACAGGCTATCGTGTTTAGAAAAAAGCACCCTCTTATAGAGCCACAGCTAATTCTCAGACATGGTTCTTCCTCGAAGGCGTGCATATCACATGATATACGATTCGTCATTCGAGGACGCACTAGACTACGTGTCTGGCACGGAGTGGAATGGGGTCGTTCCTGACATCGGAGTTCCAGAGTTGTCACCTGAGAAGACAACCTTCTACGAGCGCATGCAGCTCCGGCAGAGGTCCCACGAACTGGGCATTGAGTGGGGCTTGCACGCACCTGGTGATGATGTCAGTCTCTTCACAACGTATCTTCCCATTCAGCAGGCCGTCCTTGACTACTTCAGGGACGTCATTGATTTTGCCCGCGATCTATGCGAAACTCGAGCCAACATCGTGGTTCACGCCGGCACTCCTCCCTCCTTTAGGCAGGCCGCACAAGTGAGCGATGAGTTCTTTGACAGCAGAAGGGACTACTATCTGTCAGTTCTCTGTGAGAACCTGTCTGCTCTGATAGCCCATGCGCGGGATAACGCTAACATTGTGCTTGAGAACCATGCATGGACCCCAGTGGTGGTTGAGGCAATAGACCGGATGGTACCACGTGGGTTGAAGCTTTGCCTTGACATACCAAAGCTCTACGACCCAAGACTGCGCGAGGCGGACTGGGCGGTCTTCAAGAAGCACAAAGATGCAATCGAGGTCGTTCATGTTCATGATAGGAATGACCTGTACGGACACCATCAGATCGTCGGAAACGGTTCCATCAACTTCGAACGCTCAATACATCTGCTGTCCGAGCTGAGTCATCCGGCAATGTATGTGTTTGAGGTCCGACCACGAGAGGCCGCAGAGAAGAGCTTGATCAACTTTGGTCGTATTCTTGACTCATTAGCCATCGAACTCTAGCTCTGAGTTCCTTCAAGAACGCCGATTTCGGAAGAGCCAATACCGCTATCGCATTACTTCCTACTAGTGAAGGCCATGAGAATGGAAAGGGGAATCGCGCTAGTGATGATGTCAATCTTGGTTGTTGCCACCGCGACAGCTTTCATTCTCGGCGGCACCCTCTTTGGAGGTCTTGACCCGGTGCCACCCCCTGATGATCCTCCCTCAGAAGTTGTCGACAGCATCACTGTAGATGGCCTTGGTTTGGCCGCATCTGCCTTCTTCTGGCAGGACTTTATGCCATCCATACCTCCCGAGGGTCCTCCTTTCTACCTCGTGATTCGCGTGAATGTGACGAACAACGGCACCTCCGCCGTCTTCGGTCTGGATGTTTCACGCGTGTCCGTCTACTTCAATAACCTTTCACTTCTATACACATTCGAAATCGAGCCAGCTGTATCGTGCTGCTCTGACGAGTTCTCTGTCGCTCCCGGCCACACAGAGATCTTTGAGTTCACGAACAATCGAGAAACCGTCTTCTCTCCAGATCTTGCTGAGGACACAAAGCTGTTCGCACAGGTCCTGCTGATCTGGGATTCGAACGGTCAGGCAATTCTCACTACGCCACTAGTTCCCCTTCTCTACACGCACTAGAACAGAATGCTATCCCCGGTATCTCTGAACAACTTCCACTGTTCAGTAGCGAATCGAACTCCTTCCAACATGATTCTCTCATCAAGGCTCTCAAGTTCGTCAACAGGATGCCATCTTAGCTTGCCATCAGTCCACTCCTCATTGCCCTGCACCAATTGAGAAGGGTCAATGGGGTCAGTCGCTAGGGCCTCGATCAAGATGGCTGCTCCAACATGACCATGGAGTTCCTTAGTGAGGGCAATCATATACTTCTGTGGTTGAAGGTCCAGGTGTGCCTCCTCGCGCACCTCTCTCATGCAGGCCTCTTCGAAGCTGTGTTCAATGTCTGCAACCTCTAGCATTCCTCCGGGGGCTGCCAGGAAAAGGGGGCAATACATTGACTCC
>JBHLOD010000250.1:0-3510 GCA_048940825.1 Promethearchaeota archaeon
AAGGTCTCAGCTAGGGGGCCTGCAGTTGAGACCAGTATGTATTACGTTCACGCCCGAAGACCGAGATGACGAATCATCGGTCTCATCAGACATGTCACAGCTTTCAAGTTGTAGACGGACTTAACTTCCGGTCAAAGTCGTCCAAGACGGTGTACCGACTTCATCGTCAGGAAGATTATTCATCAGCGAACGCTTCACGCGGAATAAGTGTGAAAGAGAGGCAAGCAGGTCCAATGGAGATTGAGCAGACAATCAGAAACTTACCGAAGATAGAGCTTCATATTCACACGGTTGGTTCGATTCGCCCGGGCACCCTCCTCGCTGTAATGGACGATGGAGGAATCGATGTAACCTATGAGTCAGTAGAAGATATCGAGGGGCTGTTTAGATACCGGGATTTCACACATTTCATCACCATCTACTCACAGGTGGTTGACTACATCACTAGGGAGAGTCACTTTGAACGAATCGTATTCGAGATGCTTGAGGACTGCGCGAAATGCAACGTTCGCTACGTGGAAGCCAGCTTCTCAGCCTACGATCACATAGAGAGGGGCATGGAATTCTCAGCTATGATTGATGCCCTGAATAGGGGGATTCGGAAGGCCAAGAGTCTGTTCGGTGTCGAATCGAACATCAGAATCGACCTGGTGCGCAACGCCGGACCTGACGCAGGTATGAGCGTCCTTGACTTTATAGAGGAGAAGCCGGACAATATAGTCTCCATCGACATTGGAGGCAGTGAAGACAAAGTCCCGCCGAAGCCGTTTGCCCAGGTGTATGAGCGAGCCAAGAAGATGGGACTCCACCTCGTTGCTCATGCAGGAGAGGCTGCTGGGCCCCAATCTATCTGGGATGCAGTGAATCATCTCAACGTCGAGAGGATTGGTCATGGCGTGAGTGCCAGAGAAGACCCAGAGCTGATGAACACCTTGAAGAAAAGGCAAGTCGCCTTGGAAATGTGCCCTGTTAGCAACGTCAGAACAGGAGTGGTATCAGACATGGCATCTCATCCAGTAAGAGAGTTCTTTGACTTTGGCCTTCTCGTCACAGTCAACAGCGATGATCCCTCATTCTTCCATACAGACCTCAACAACGAGTTCATCCAGTTGCATAGACATCTTGACTTTTCCCTGGACGAGCTCTTCCAGATTTCTCTCAACAGCATTGAGGTTTCTTTCTTGCCTGAGGAGAGAAGGACTCAACTTCGAGAGTCCTTCAAGCGCGAATATGAGCGGCTTGATCAGCACTGATGCCGAAACTTGGTTAGGATCAGGCCTCCCCACAGGCTGTGCCAATTCCTCGCTGGAGATCTGCTAGCAAGTCCTCTGTGTCTTCAATGCCTACCGACAGGCGGACAGTTGACTCAGAGATGCCGGCTTCAGCCAGAAGGTCTGCATCTATGCCATAGTGAGTCGTTAATACAGGTATACTCACCAGACTCTCGACACCACCTAGAGAAACGGCGTTCAGGAATATCTCCAACGAGTCAACGAACTTGCGTGTGGCTGCAAGGTCACATTCCAGTTCTATGGATAGGATCCCACCAAATCCGCTCATTTGCCTGCGCGCGACATCATGGTTCGGATGGCTGGAGAGTCCAGGATAATGGACTCGTCGGACGCGGGAGTCTTTTGACAGAGTTTCGGCAAGGCGAAGGGCACTGGAGTTATGTTGAGCCATCCTCAGTGCCAAGGTCTTGATTCCACGGTCAAGCAGAAAGGAGGCGAATGGATCTATTGTCCCACCTAGCAACTTCGCCGCAGTCCTGACCTTCTCCATAGTGCTCTTTGAACCAGACAAGGTACCAGCAATGATGTCACTGTGGCCTCCCAAGTACTTGGTGGCACTGTGCATGACAATATCGATTCCGAGCTTGTGCGGCTGCTGGTTGATAGGAGTGGCAAACGTGCTGTCAATCATGCTCAGAGTTCCTACTGAACGGGCAGCCTCGGCAACCTTACCGATGTCAACAATTCGAAGAGTCGGGTTAGTAGGTGTTTCGAAAAAGCAGAGTTTGTACTTGCCCGATGAATCAGAAAGGCGGTCTACAAACTCGTCAGACTCAACCAAGTCCACCTCAATTCCATTCTGTGGTAGGACATCCTCAAAGAGGTGAACGGTCCCTCCATAGATAGACTCGCTGGACAGTATGCGGTCACCTCCCTTGACCAGACCCATCACGGCAGTAGTTATCGCGGCCATTCCCGAAGACAGGACCAGTGTGTCGTCAGTTCCTTCTAAGGCGCTTATCTTCTCCTCTGCATTCCGCGTTGTTGGATTACTCCATCGTGTGTACACATCCGCCCCTGACTTTCCGGTGATCGCATCGAGCATCTGCTCCTGGTTCTCGAATACGAAGGTGGAAGTCTGTACAACAGGGACAACTGCGGGGCCTACATTCTGCACATGTCTACCCTGAACACACAGTGTCGAGGGACGTCTTTGTTTGCTCGTCATTTCATTCACTCCACAGTCCGAATTGTATGGACTCCTTCACACATGTTGTACCTGCTGACTTATAGATAAGCGGAAATGTACTCAGGACCAACTATCTTCGGGAAGTTTCAAATGAAGCCGATACAGGAGGAGACTCCGAGGCTTCCAGTATGGACGAACAGGTTCCAGACCTTCCTTGCACCTGGCTTGACGAATCGGTCTGTCTGGACTGTAGTCTTGCAGACGAGTTGAACTGCAGGCACGATAGCGAGTCGCTGGCGTGCTTCCGCCAAAGACACTTAGGCTATCGTGCTCTTGCATTCCTGGTCGTTGGAGTAGCATCCTTTGTGACCGGTCTTTGGTGGATGTTTCTCATCTACGCGATTGTAACGGTTCTCAACTTCACCGTCATCGAGTCTTGGTATCTCTGCAGACATTGTCCGTTCTACTCACGAGATGGACGCACATTGCAATGTATCACACTTCAAGGGATGCCAAGACTGTGGAAGTTCGACCCCTCACCCATAACAAGGAGCGAACAGCTCATAATGACGGCGGTAGGTGGGTTCATTGACCTGTTCCCACTCCTCGCAGGGGCATATGGAAGCTGGGTAGCGTTCAGCACTGATGCCGGTATAACCACTATTGCCATCATGATTGTGCTTACACTTGTCATGCTGGCTGTAGCTGGATACTTCGGGAAGTACCTGGCAGACAACTACTGCGTCAGGTGTGTGAACTTCTCCTGTGTGATGAACAAGACATCAAAGCCTTTGGTTGACGAGTATCTCCTAAAGAACCCCGCGATGCGTGAGGCATGGGAAGCATGCGGTTATGTTCTAGGAGTTGAGTGACGCGGCCAAGTTTATTCTCCTAGGGCAATTCTTCAAACGCCTTGGACATACGATGGAAAAGGATTCCTCCCAATAGCATGTCAAACATGAAGCTTAGGCTTCTATACAGCAAGAAAGAGCTGTCAATTATGGCAAGAGACCCCAGAATCACGTAGAATCCTAGCAAGACAACCAGAAGCGATTTGCCGAATTTCAGTTCTGCAGGAGTTCCTAAGGA
>JBHLOD010000251.1:0-3506 GCA_048940825.1 Promethearchaeota archaeon
GAGTCACTGACACATGCCTACGACCCGAAGGTAAAATGGCCACTTGTTATTCTTCTTCCGTTTCTTGCTTTTTGGATAACTGATGTATTCTCTCCAATTCTCGTCCCTTGGCGATTGAACAGCGTGCTATTAGCCACAGCATTTTGTATGGTCGGCTATGAGATTAGCAGGTATAGGGGTCTGAGGTCCTGGCATACAGATTCAGGAATACGCGATGGAGCAATCATCGTGATTCTATTTGTCATCTTGATTGTAGCATCTCAATATAACGGCTTTATTAGTCATGTTGATGATTGGCTTGGTACAAATGGATGGTTATACCTATTCACTGGCACCTTTGGCACGATCTTCATCTTCATGTTATCGAGCCTCTCCAAATTCCCCATGTTTAGCAGAAAGATGCAATTTCTAGGAGTGGGCTCTCAGATCATCTACGAGATTCATCCTATCTTCTTCTATCTGGTTCCTCTAATAGTAAGTCTGTTCGGATTGTCAGCAACAGACTATGCCACCTCATTCGTACTCTTCTGGCCCATTCGTTTCGTCGTTGCCTTTGGGCTGTCAGTTCCATTTACACTACTTGTGTACAGGAATAGATTTCTCTCCTTGATCTTCACTGGCAAGAGCGAAATGTGATTCAGGTTTACAGTAGCCAAACTCGCTTTCTGTAGTATACGATGCCAAAGAAGACGCAATTGCATCCAGTTCCAGAATCATCATTGCAAGGAGTCTTCCCTCTGAAACCTTGTGTAGCTTGTAAGAGGATCACTCAGCCCAGCGAAGCCCTGCCAACTGCTTGATCTTCAGCAATCTGAAAGTCGATTCGCATTCAAGTGCAAGATCCCGTTGTCGATTCTCCTCTAGAGCCATATAGGCGCCGTTAGTCCAGTATCCGGTCTTCTTCTCAGTCATCCAAGATGTGGGGAACAAGTACGTGTCACGACTAGTACGGTGCGACTCCAAGAAGTCTATTGCACGTCTGAACCAATCACTTTGTCTTGCTACTTCGAAAGGTGCCATCATCTCTAGAGCAAGTAAGAGGTCCGGCCTCGCTTTCTCCTGAGGCGGTGCAGTGTAGTTCGGAAGATGGACGCTCCATCCAATGACATAGTATCTGCTACCATGTTTCATCAAACCATAGCCGGGTCGAAGTTCTTGATATTCCGGACTCAACACCAGATTCGCGATTCTCTCTGCCTTGTCTTTCAGTTCTGGATTCTGCTGTATCTCCTTCGAACTGGCAAAGGCACGAAGATCGTGCACCCAAGGAAGAATCAGCTTCCAGCCGAAGTATAGATCAGGATTGACGAGCCTATGCTTCTTCAAGCCCTCCGGAATTGAGAATTCACTCTCGTCCACATACACTTTCTCAAGAGTCGGGTTCTCCGCGAAAGAGTGAATCAGGTTCAAACGTTTGACCAAGAAGTCATGTACAGGCTTCGTATCATGGTACCCAGTGTACGCCAAGAACGAAGCGACAATCGTTCTCAGAAACTCACGAAATGGATGCCCAATCTCTGGTTCATTGCCCTCAGACAGCCAGACTCTGAACGGGAAAGTCATCCCATCAAATGGCTGTAGCCCGGCACGCATCCCAAGTGTTCCAAGCTTCCCCATCACATTCTCGAAGGCATCTGGACTACTGGAGTGAATCATCTTCATATCGAACTGAGGGCTCAGTTTCGACAACCATGTCTTGACAACCTTACTCTCAAGAAAGTCGCTCAAGGCTTGGCTAATCTTGCCCACGTCTTGCTCTTCTAGAATCTCAACCATCGTACGAAAGCGGATAACAGGTCCTGCATTCTCAACCAGCCAATGCGCTAGGTCAACTGAGCTCAGTTGTTCATCACTCCATCCTGTATTTTACTATCCACAACCCATAACTGGTGGCAGTATTAAGAATTCATTGACAAAGCAACGGATGGTCTGACAGATGCCGGATGACCTTGAAACTCTGAAGACGCAGATTATGACAGAGGTCTATCAGAAGCGGATGTTGCTTACTTCTGTCCGTGATAGACGAGAGGGATGGACATTGGTTTCAGGACTTTGGAGTCCTTTTTATGTTCAACTGCGATTGCTAGGTTCCTTTCCCGAAACCCTTCAAAAGGTCGGTAAGGCAATGGCCATCCTTCTGGAGAACGAGGCGCCTGACGTTAACAAGATTATTGGAATTGCATTTGCAGGTGTGCCTATCGCCACTGCCATCTCTCTAGAATCGAAACTCCCTGCCTGTCACACACGGAAAATGGTCGGAGTCAGAAATGAGGAGGACCTCCAACGCGCGATTGAAGAGTACGGTCAACATTCGATGATAGAGGGAATCATAGAAGATGGCGACGTGCTGTGTATAGTGGATGATCTTGTCACAAGGATGGAGAGCAAACTTGTAGCACGCGCCCAAATCCTGGCCGAGATTGAGCGACGGAACGTTAGAAACGTCAGCTGCAATCACATCGCGGTTGTACTTGACAGGCAACAGGGTGCAGCGGAACGTGCAAAGGAATTCAATCTCAGACTGCACTCACTGATTGGTCTGGTGGATGAGGGGGTTCCCCTTCTTCAAGGCGTCATGTCGTCCGAGGAATTCGACTTGGTAAGTGGATACCTTGCGAACCCACAAGAGTATCCGCCGCCAGAGTGAAAGTGCATCGGCGTAGAGGAATACCAGAACCTCAAATAGAAACTGATTTCATTTGGAACTCGTACCGGGAACTGAAGAATGAGCGGCACCAGCGATTCTGTCAGGCACATGTTGAACATGGCTCTAGCTACCGCACTGAATGACTTGGAGTACTATCAGCGCACTTTGGAGAGGACCAATAATCCAGAAGTTCGTGCTCTCCTCTTGGTGCTCGAGGAGTCCGAGGAAGATCTCATCGAGAAGATTGAACATATGATGATTGCTGGAATCGTGGACGCCGTGCTTGAAACCAAAGATTCGAAGGCCAGATACGAGGCACCTAATGAGAATCCGTTTGAGTTCGCCTCACCATTCGCATCAAGCTTGCAGTTTCAAAGATGGACTATATGCAATGAAACCCTTGAGCGTAGTCTCAAAGCGTACTCCTTCTATCTCTCAATCGCAGCTCGGGCCAAGTCGGAAGTGGTGAGTGCTCTTCTCTTATACCTAGCAAATGTCAAGTCTAGACATATCATGCGATTGCGAAGAATATGTGAGTCGTTCGACGAGTGATTCTCTACGCTGCCGACAGCTTCTGTGATGATGTGTTTAGTTGGAACACGTGTTCCAACAAAATTGTATAAACAGAGGCCGAAATAAATAAATAAAGAGATAGATTTATAAGTAGTTTAGTATATACATCTATGTTGTGCCCTTTAGGTCCATTTCGAGGCATGGCCCTCTGTTTCTCCAGTGGAAACCAAGGGGCCAGAGGGTGTTTCAGCCCAAAGCGTGAGTTGACAGAAATGAGCAACGAGAATCCGGCATCAGTTCCACCGGTGGTACTTGATGACTACTCGGACTTTGAGATGTTCGCAAA
>JBHLOD010000252.1:0-3496 GCA_048940825.1 Promethearchaeota archaeon
AGAGAGACTGACTTGGTACTCCCTATAGTCTATGCTCTCCTTTCGCACTCCTGTGGCATCAACATACTCAATCTTCAACTAGGCTCTCACACCGTGACCGTACTCAGTGTCTTCTGATAATCATCACTGTAAAAAGGCTCTTGCAGATTTCTGTTCATCGTTTGTTCTCGGTGTGAGGTGTAAACACGCACCACGAAGCCAGCAAGACACTCAACGAATTCCTAGTCAACAAACTCCCAACCCTGGGTAATAGCGCCAAGAGCACATTGAAGAGGCCACACTAATGGAAACTGAGAATTCCGGAGCATCAATCTGGCCAATCAAAACACCAAGGATTTAACACATTTGTGTCCTCGACACTGCGTGAACTGTCCAAGAACAAAAGAGAATCAGTTCACCGTGAACGCGAAACCTTGAGAGCAAGTTAGATTAGCTCAAAGCCTGTTCGTAGAGCTGAACAACTGGATACGTGTGAACCAAAGTGGAGCTATGGCTACTGATTCTGATAATCTTCTTCATTACCGTGCTGCTAATTGCTACACGGATGATTCATCCTACATCAGCATCATTGGCTGGGGCAGTACTAGCATCGATTGTCCTTATCACAAGTGGGGTGCCCGAGCAAGCGATCTTAGCCATGGTGCGTCTAGAGCCGATTCTTGTGATCGCCGGGATGACGGTAGTGGCTGAGGTGATGCGTGGTGCAGGTGTCTTTCAGTTTCTTGTGGTATATCTCATCCGGTTGACCCAAGGGAATCCTAGGAAACTATTCGCGATATTCTGCTTACTAACCGCTCTTCTATCGACGGTGCTGTTGAATGCTGTTGTAATAATGATAATGGGGTACTTGGTGGTCTTGACATGCCAGGCACTCAAGATTAGACCGCACGAGTTCCTACTAGGAGAAATGCTGGCGGTTGGCGCCGGTGGTGCGTTCACATTGATTGGTACCACACCGAACGTAATCATTGCTGACTACGCAGGATTCGGATTCGACTATTACATCACGCGATTCGGGATATTGGCCATAATCGTGATCACGGTGTCACTAATCGCTGCTTTCCTAATGACCCGTGGTCAACTAACCTTAGAAGATTCAAAGGCATTTGAGCAAATGATGGACCTAGATCCTTGGGCGATGGTGCCAAATCGACGGTTGTTTTGGGTATACGCGGGATTCTTTGTCTTACTCCTTGTGGCCTTTGTTCTCTTTCCTCAGCCATATGTGGTCGCTATTGGTGGAATGATGGTCTTCATGACGGTCAGTCACGCTGATCCAGGGGCAAGTCTTCGCGACATAGAGTGGGACATCATCTTCTTCATTGGCGGGCTCTTCGTTCTGGCAGGAGCCTTGGAACTTGTCGGAATTCTCAGTATGGTTTCAGACGCCATTCTTCTGACAAGCGGCGGGCAATTGATATCTTCGTCATTGACGTTACTTTTGATAGCCTGGTTTGGAGCCTCCATTATTGGTGGTCCGCCAATAGCTGCGGTCTTAGCACCCCTTGCTGTCGATATGGCCACGGTCATGGGCTGGCCCATTGGAGTAAGGGATCCGTTGTTCTGGGGCGTAGGATTTGGGGCCGCCTTAGGTGGCGTGGCAACACCGTTTGGCGCAGTACCATTGCTAGTCTTGTCTATGGCTAGTTTCGAGAACTCAGGGATGTCACGGCGCAGGTTTCTCGGCCTTGCGATACTGGTGAACATCATTCAGATTGGGCTGTGCTCAATCTATATCATGCTCTTCGCAGTACCCACATGAGGAACTAGATTCCTCCTCGACATTTATTCAGGGCTGCAGACAATCCAATAAGATGGCTACTCCACAACGCCCCACTTGATTCGTTGGAACGCACGTTCTAAGGCATAGTAGAGAGTTGTCTTTGCAGTGTTAGCGACAAGTGTAATCATGATTGAGGTCTCGACACTACCGGTAAACGCCCATACGGTCGCATATGTTACACTCAGGGCTATTGCTCGCCAAATCAATGATTTGACAAGTGAACGTGTTCTGGTTTCCTTCAACTGTTTCCACCAGCCTTACGACAGATTCAGGCATCGTTAGCGAGTTATAAGTATAGACAACGGTCTATTATAAGACCGCGCTTCCAGATAGAGACTCAAAGACGTTCACAACTGAGAATGCTCCTAAGACGCGAGAGGAATCCGAAGCAAAACACCTGAGAGACGCACCAAGCCATCCGCTGCAATCCTACACGATTGACACTATACAGCTTGCTTCATAATACTCACTGTAAAAAGCCTCCCCCATCTTCAACTTGATTAGGAGTCGGACCTGATGACGACTGGTGAGGCCATGCCAAGTATAGAAGCAGAGCTCTACGAACTCAGTATGCCAGGTAGGCTGTTGGGCAAGGAGGTTCTTGATAGTAGGGCACGAAGGATCGGGATTGTGAGAAGCATACGGATTGCCATACATCCCACACGTTCAGAGTTGATAGTGAAGGGTGCAGAAGTCGAGTTCCCAGTGGACTTCACGAAGGTAGACACTGTTGGGACTGTAGTCCAGCTCAACTCGACTGTGAAAGAGGCTGAGGAGATAGAGGTCCACGACGTCATCCGTCTGCAGAAAGAGGTACTTGATGACATCAAGTCCTATCTCGGAGCCAGATGATTCTAAGGCACGAACCAGATAGAAGAGTTAATAGCAGTCAGGGGCGCATTCCGCCTCTGGTGCCGAATTCATGGACCTCACAGTCGAAGACCTCGCTAGAATGATTGATCACACAAGACTGAAACCTGAAACAAAGCATGCCAAGATTAAGCAGCTGTGTGAAGAGGCTGTCACCTATGGCTTTGTTGCGGTCTGTATCAATCCTGTTCATGTTGCTTATGCCTCCGAGCTACTCAAAGACACAGACGTGAAAGTCTGTAGCGTCATTGGGTTTCCTTTAGGTGCCAATGTATCAACCATCAAGGCGGCTGAGGCCAGAGAGGCTGTGAAATCTGGTGCCCATGAGATAGACATGGTCGTCAATGTTGGCGCCCTTCGTGATGAGAACTATGATCTTGTTAGAAGCGATATTGCGGCTGTTGTTGAGGCATCCGGAAACTCCCACGTTAAGGTGATACTTGAAACAGGCCTTCTGACTGACGATCAGAAACGGCAGGGCTGTCTTCTTTCAAAGGAGGCTGGAGCACACTTCGTCAAGACCTCTACCGGTTTCGGTCCAATGGGCGCAACACCCTACGATGTGCGACTAATGCGTGAAACTGTCGGTAGTGAGATGGGTGTCAAGGCCGCCGGCGGCATCCGCACTTTCAAAGACGCAATCAAGATGATTGATGCTGGTGCCAACCGTCTAGGTACCAGCGCCGGAATTGCCATCGTCGAGGACTTCCGCTGGGCTCAATACAGTGACTCTTGGATGCAGCCCGATAAGCCCTGCTGGGACTGTCCCAGTCGTCAAGCCAATCTGGCCAAGCAACCTAAGGAAGTCTACGTCTGGTACAAGCAGAGGTGTCTTGTATGTCC
>JBHLOD010000253.1:0-3490 GCA_048940825.1 Promethearchaeota archaeon
TTTGTCAGTTCTGTGGTCAACGCTGCCAAGTACGATCCTTCTGAGGCTGTAGAGAATCCTTCTTTCGCTTCTACTATCACTTCGACCTCTTCTGGCAGAATCTCCAGTGTGTTGCCATCTACATCCACTTCTACAGACTCACCAGCCTGGAGCCTAGCCGATGCTGTTCGCGGGTCCAAGCCTAGTATTGCATCTCTAATCGCAGGAAATCGAGAGCCATACTTCTGACCTATCTGCTTTGGGAGCGGTTTGAGCTGATAGCTGATAACCTCAGCTGCAACATCCAACAATCGAACGCTCTTGACATTCAGTTCATCGCCGATCAAGTCTGCATAGCGCATAACAGTATCCCGTTCCTTTTCCGATCCAACTGCAAATGCGACTTCAGAGAGTGGTTGACGAAGCTTACGATTCGCCTTGTTTCTTGCTGCATGACCCAGCGACACTAAACGGAGTGCCAACTCCATCTCTTTGTTGAGCACGTCATCAACTGAATTGCCTACGGGCCAATCGGAATGATGAACGCTCTCGGGTGCTCCCGAATCTATGCTTCGTGTTAGGTTCTGATAGATTACTTCAGATACAAAGGGTACAAATGGCGCGACCAGTCGGGAAAGAGTAGTCAGAACTTGGTACAGTGTATCGTAGGCCGCATTCTTGTCAGCATCAGACTCTTCGCTTGCACCGGTTTCTGCCCAGAAACGTCGACGACTTCGACGCAGGTACCAATTACTCAGGTGATCTATGAATCGGTTCACAGCAGCAGTCGCCATGTTCGGCTCGTACGACTCCAAGTAATCTGTGACCTCACGAGTGACTTCGTGCATCCTTGAAAGTATCCACCTGTCAAGCAGGCTAGGAGATAGCTTCATACCACTTCTGGGAACCCATCCGTCTATGAGGGCATATGTGACAAAGAAGGAGTAGACATTCCAGAGCGGGATAAGGAACTGCCGCCTTACTTCATCAGCACGTTGGTAGCCGAATACGAGATCCTTCTCAGGTTTGTGATCACAATATAGCCAACGCATCACATCCACTCCCATTCTCTGGGCGGCATCATCGAACTCTACCATGTTCCCCCAAGACTTGTGCATTGGTCTTCCATCCTCTGCAACCAAGGTAGCATAGGTGAAGACATCTCTGAATGGCGCTTTGCGTTCGAGAATGGTGCTCATTGCGAGGAGGCTATAGAACCAGTTTCTGAACTGTCCCGGGAAGCTCTCACTGATGAGGTCTGCTGGAAACCACTTCTCCCAATACGGTCTATCAGAGTTGTACCTTTGTGTACTCATAGCAACTATTCCTGCATCTAACCAAGGATTTCCTACATCTGGAATTCGTTTCATTCGCTGGTCGCATTCGCTACACTCTATCTCAATCTCATCTATGAATGGTCGATGTGGTGAATGACCTTCAAATACATCCCACCCAGCGACAGCACGTTCTTTCAGTTCTTCTCTGCTGCCAATTACATCAAAATGACCACAGTTCGAACACTCCCAAATAGGCAGCGCGAGTCCCCAATATCGCTTCTTAGAGATCATCCAGTCATCCATATTTCGCAACCAGTCTAACTCTCTCTCCTTGCCAAAGGAAGGATACCAGTTAGTCTCGTTGGTGACAACCTCCATGATCTGATAGCGTAGATTCTTCTCTTTCTGGTCTTCCGTAACGTCTTCATAGGGAATCTCGAGTTTTACCCCCATCGAGATAAACCACTCATCAACAAGACGAAAGACCAACTCCTCGTGGCACCGCCAGCAAACAGGATATCTGTGAGTATAATCCTCAATCTTGTAGGTCCTACCCTTCTCACTAAGATTGTCAAAGATTGGTTGAGCGACGGCACTCACGTCCATGCCTGACAACCAGTCAAAACCTTCAATGAAGGTACCATTCTCTGTAAGGGGCGCAATCGCAACAAGATCGTGTTCTTTAGAGAGTTCGAAGTCCTCAGCACCACAACCCGGGGCAATGTGTACAATTCCGGTACCTTCCTCTTCACCCACCTCATCCCACACAATTACTCTGTGCCTTCCAGCAGCGCCGCTTTCTTTTTGAGCTGGGAGTTCATCGAAGGGTCCGTGATAAAGCCATCCTTCCATATCTTGGCCGAACAGCTCTTCCTCAACTTCGTAGGCACCCTTCAACATGTGGAGAGTCCTACGACTAAGGTAGAATGCTTCATCGCCCTGACGCACCTTGACATAGGTGAGGTCTGGACCTACAGCTGCAGCAACGTTGCTACTCAGAGTCCAGGGAGTTGTAGTCCAAACAAGAAGGCTCTCTCCAGGACGGTCTACTAGCGGGAACCTCAGTGTTATGCTTGGATGTGTCAGTTCGCGGTATCCTTCGGTCACTATCTCATGCTGACTAATGGCTGTTCCACATCGAGCGCACCAAGGCATTACATCTCGACCTTTGTAGACCCAGCCCCTATCGTGACATGACTTCAGCACCGACCAGATGGTGTAGTTGTTCTCTTCGGAGAATGTGTAGTATGATCCGCCGACTTCGGGCATTCCAAGTCTTCCGATGAGCTCCTCAACCGTTCCTGTAACTGGACCTTTTAGACCATCAATTGCCATTTCTGCTAGAGGGTCCTTGCCAAGCGCATCATGCAACTTCTGTAGAGTTTCTAGGTTGTCCCAATCCATCCAGAAACCTAAGCGGATACTCTGCTTGGTCTGTACTTCAGCATATTTCAGTACACGCTGCTTGCATAGAATGATGAACTTCTCTAATCCGAATTCCTCTATTTCTTGCTTGCCCTTGAAACCCATATCTCGCTCAACGTTGACTTCAACCCAGAGACCCTGGCAGTCAAAACCATTCTGATATCGTGTGTAACATCCCCGCATTGCCATGAAACGATGGTATAGATCTTTGTATGTTCTTCCCCAGCCATGATGAACGCCCATAGGGTTATTGGCCGTGATCGGCCCATCAAGAAATGACCATTTTCTTCCATTTGCCCTTAGTTTCTTCAGCTTCTCAAAAGCCTGGAGATCATCCCATAGCTTGAGCATTTCCTTTTCCTGAGCGACGAAGTCAACCTGACTGGATACTGGTTTGAACATTTCAATCACCAAAACCGGTAGAGCTGGTACCGACAGCTATCAACTACACCTTGCGAGTTCGATGGAGAATGCAGTCTCATCTCGCAGTATTCTGGATATTCTTCGAGAAAACAAGCAAGGCCGTAATCTAAGAATGGACTACAACGGTCTTCACATGAGCTAGTGAATTTGGCAATCCATCCTTTTCTCACCTAAACTACTCTTCTCACTGCATCTGACTCCGTTAAAAAGCTTAGGCTAGATAGACTTGACCACGGCTCATCGATTCCTTGAAACGACCAACACTTAATTATCGCCTGATAGAACGCGTCTTGAGCAAACTAGGTGAGTTAGATGAGTGCACTTGAGGAAAGACCGCTTGACAAGCTTGCTGACATGATTCTGAATGTCCAATGGCAGGACGTTCT
>JBHLOD010000008.1:0-14484 GCA_048940825.1 Promethearchaeota archaeon
ATCTCAACGAGCTAAACAGTACCGCCTTTGCCGCGGCTGCGAGAGTATCAGGCAACTACATGAATGGCACCATGACGTCCAGCTATGAACAAGTGGTCGCTGGAGGGGTGGAATATGATTGTATTGTCTTTGACTACGTGCAGGATCCACCGCTGTTCGGAGAGCCGCAGCTGACTAGGTTATCATACGATGCCGAAACCGGCGTTCTCGTGAAAGCCAACACAAGCTATTCCTTTGGTGCACCATATATACTAGTCCTAGAACTCAATTCGATCACGCCTCCAGCAGACTTTGAGTTCTGGTTGGCAGCATCGGCCCTAACATTTGGAGGAATACTCGTAGTTGTCATTGCAATCGTCCTAAAACGAAGATGAGGGACAAAATGAAGGTGATGTGATGGAAACCGACGAAGCGACTCATATCGATTCCAGCAAACGTGTTTCCATCATAGCAATCATGACGGCTCTAGCGCTGGTTGGGAACTACACTCTCGTAATGATTCCGAATGTAGAGCTTGGTTCCACCATACTCTTCGTGGCGGCCTATACATTTGGCTGGAAGATTGGAGCCCCATGTGCGCTCATAATGTCAGTGGTGTTTGGCTTCCTGAATCCCTGGGGTTTCGCTGTTCCAGAGATCTTGGTGACTCAGATAATCGCGTGGTTGTACGTTGTCGCAGCGGGCGCGATGATGGGGTCTAGTAATCCATCGGAGAGCACAAAGATTGCCAAGAGATGGCAACTTGCAGGAGCAGGACTATTCCTGACTATCTTCTTTGATCTGCTGACTAACTATGGCTTTGCTGTCGCCTTTGGTCTTCCATATTGGCTAGCATTGGTGTCTGGTCTACCATTTATGGTGGTTCACGTGGTTTCGAACACTATAATCTTCGGAGCAGTGATACCGAATCTTGATACAACCATAAAGACCCAATTCAGATTCTCTATTTGGAAACCTAACTCAGGCATCAGCTATCTGAGCGAAGAGTAAAAAGACAGACTATGTAGAAGGTTGTGGAGCGTTGAATCGGTTGTCATGGAAGGATGAGTTCATTCAGCTCGCCGGAGCCGCCGAGGGTAGAGTGGCCCCTGCATTCAGGCCACATCATGCAGCAGTAGCGCTTGTAATGATTGGTCGAGAGCAGCCGCTGGGACGATACGAGCTTTGTGAGAACTTGTCAGTAGGGGAAGGTAGTGCAAGAACTCTTCTCAAGCGACTTACGGAAGCTGATTACATCGCTCCTGAGGGAAAGCAGGGTCAAAGACTAACATCTAAGGGACGTGCATTGTTTGACACCGTTTCTCGAGACGTTCCTCTTGGACTGTTTCTTGACGTTCCTGAACTTGTAATGCACAAGATTGCCTACGGAAACCTAGTGAGGAAGAAAGGGGACAGTGTGAGAGATGGTATTAGACAACGAGACGAGGCGATAATCCAGGCGGGCTATGGCAACGCTGGTGCGACATCGTTGGTGATGAAAGAGGGTATTCTGATAATGCCTCCAGGTGACTTCTATCCACTGACCGAGTACGAAACTGAAACGCTTCTAATCCTAGACAGTCTGAGACCCCAAGAGAATGATGCAATAGTCCTCGGTTCGGCAGATAATCCGAACGTGGCACGTGAGGTTTCGATGGCGGCAGTTATGACTCTCTTTTGAGAGGTGTTCCTATGCAGATGGACTTGTTTGGTAATGTACCAGAGGTGGTCATTGATGTTCATGAAACGAGCGGCAAGCGACAGAATGCCGTGAAACATCTAATGTCAATGATGGACAAAGAGAACATCAAATACACAGTTCAAAAGATCCCTATTGGAGACGTTCTGGGACCAGAAGGTGTTGCCATAGAGAGGAAGACTGTTTCAGACCTTGTCAACACTCTGAAGGGGAGTGCTGCTGGAGTGCCGCGTTTCACCAAGCAGATGAATGCCCTCTTGGAATATGAGAGACCCTGTTTACTCATAGAAGACATCTTGGCCATCAGACGAGACCCATTGAAGGGTTGTGTCCATATTCCCTTTAAGACAAAGCCGTCGAAGGGTAAACCATACGTAATCACAATGGAGAGAGTGAGCTGGATTCATCCCAACTCTCTAGACGCGTTAATTGAAACGGTAAACGAAAGTGGTGTTGAGATAATCTCGGGATTCAATGCATTGCACTCGGCAGGACTGCTCTTTCGCATTCTATTCGGGGACAAGGACGAAGAGAAGGACAAACAAAGGCGGCTACCGGTGATAAGAACCAGAAAGGGCTTGGACACGGTTTCGGATGAGCAGGAGTTCTTCGTGGCAGGATTCCCTAAAATCAATGTCGTCAGGGCCCGAAGTCTGTTAAAGGAATTTGGATCTCCTCTTGAGATTGTGACACGAACTGATGAGTGGACTAGGCTGCCTGGAATTGGACCGAAAACTGTTGAGTCGGCAAAGAAGCTTCTCTACTCAGAATACCAAGTCCGTGATGATGAGGCTGAAGAGGCTGAGGAGAAAGAGGGCTAGCTCGATAATCTTAAAAGATTACACTATTCTATGACCAGAGAATAGTCGAGTGACGGTGATATCCTCATGGGAGACGTACGTGTAGCAATAGCTGGTCTTGGTAATTGTGCTTCCGCTCTGATTCAAGGAGTGCATTACTATAAGGATGCGAAAGCGGAAGATGAAGTACCAGGGCTCATGCATGTCGATTTTGGGGGCTACTTCCCAAAGGACTTGAAGTTCGTGGCAGCGTTCGAGGCAAATCGGAAGAAGATCGGGCTTGACATAGCAGATGCGATATGGATAGAGCCAAACTCCTGTTGGAGATTCTATCCGAATGTTCCGAAGACAGGCGTGAAAGTGCTCCCAGGACCAATCTCTGATGGTGTAGCTCCACATATGAGAGAGTCATTCTTTGCGTACGATGAAAGTGAGGTTGAGTCAGTAGACATCGCAGAGGAACTGAGGAAATCAAAGGCCGACATGCTAGTTAGCTATCTTCCAGTGGGAAGTGCTGAAAGTTCTCGAATGTACGCAGAAGCCGCTCTTGAAGCGGAGATTGGATTGATCAACGCCATCCCGGAGTTTATTGTTTCCGATCCAGAAGACCCAATTGCGAAAGGCTTCGCAGCGAAGGGAATCCCGTGCGCTGGCGATGACATCAAGAGTCAGCTGGGCGCAACAATACTCCATAGAGTCCTTGCTCAGCTCTTCGACAAGAGGGGACTTATCCTACAGAATACCTACCAGCTCAATATAGGCGGGAATACAGACTTTGAGAATATGCAGGTCGAAAACAGACTCCAATCAAAGAGAATCAGCAAGACGGAGGCCGTCACTAGCTGCGTCGAGTACGAGCTCCCAACGAAGATAGGGCCAAGTGACTACGTGCCATTCCTTGAGGACAACAAGGTCTGCTACATTAGCATGCGCTCCAAGGCTTTCGGCGACCTGCCGATTGACTTGGACCTCAAGCTCTCGGTGCAGGACTCACCCAATAGCGCAGGAGTCATTATCGACGTGGCTCGAGCGGTTAAGATTGCACTTGACCGTGGTGTGGGTGGTGAGCTGTCAAGTATCAGCTCATACAGCTTCAAACATCCTCGTTACCAGATTGATGACTTTGAGGCCCGAAAAAGAGTAGACGAGTTCATTGAGGGCAAGAGAGAGAGATAGTCTCTTCCCACTCAAGACGAGGTGTCTGGTCTAGCAGTGGTCAGACCAGACAGCTACGTTCATCCAGAGATTACAGTTCTGTGAAGCTCTTGACTGTCTTCTCATCCAGCCTCTGGATGACTTCAACCAGCAATTGAACTGCATTCTCTACATCGTGCAAGTCAAGCATGCCATGATGTGAATGAATGTGTCGTGTGGGCACGCCGATGAAAAGAGATGGGGCGCCCATGCCAGTGATGTGAATGATTCCGGCATCAGTACCTCCAAACTTCAAGAAGGCAGGTTGATGGACTATTCCTTTCTCCTTAGCAATATCAAGAACAAACTCTCGGAACCGAGGGTTTGGAATCATTGAACCATCTCCCGCGGAGATAGCAACGCCCTTTCCCATCTTCTGGGGTAGCCCTTCGACACCAGGTACATCACCAGAAACATCAACGTCAAGTGCGAATCCAATGTCAGGAAGGAGCATCTGCGCCGAAGTCCTGGCGCCTCTGAGGCCGACCTCTTCTTGAGTCGTCGATACTGCATAGATGATGTTGGGGTGTGATATGCCATCTTCAGATAGTCGGCGCAAGACCTGGAGAGCGATGAAGACACCGATGCGGTCGTCAAATCCCTTAGCGACTGCTATGGTTGCTTCTCTGACCTCCTCCTTGGCATCCTTGCCCTCTTCATCTGTCTTTTCCCTTCTGGTGCGTTGCATTGTTCTGAACTCTGCACGAGGCACGGCAGGGTCTCCAACACGTACACCCAGTTCCTCGACCTCCTTCGCGGAACTGCACCCGATGTCAATGAACATCTTGTCTTTGGTGACGACCTTGTTCCTCGCCTCAGGGGTGAGTACATGTGGCGGCGGAGCGCTGATTATGCCAATGACCTTGTCGGCACCCTTTGAGGGCTTTATGACAACCTCCTGCGTTAGCAGCGTCTGGTCCCACCATCCTCCAAGCTGATGAAATCTTAGGAACCCATTCTTCTCAATCTTGGTGATGACAAAGCCAATCTCATCTGCATGTCCAGCAAGCATTATCTTGGGACCCTTGTCACCCTTCCGGAAGACAACGGATCCCATGCGGTCATAGAGCACCTCATCAGCGTACTTCTTCCCATAGTCACGAGCAATCTTCTGCGCCTCATGTTCATGACCACTCGGGCCAAATGCGTTGCATAGATCTTCAAGAAGTCCAAGGTCAAGTCCCTTGTTTGTCATAAAGCTCACATCAAATAGCTGTGTAGAATGGTCTAGGGAAATTGGAAGTGTGTATAGTCGTTTCGGTCAATGCACCGGGCATACGCGACTACTGGATACTCGACTTGGCAAGCAACTGGAATGCTTCCTCGACATTCTGCCCTGACAGAGCGCTGGTTTCCAAGTATGCGACAAGATTGTACTGCTCTGCGAACCCTCTACCCATTTCAGAAGTTATGACTCGCTCGTCCCGCAAATCCACCTTGTTGGCTAGAAGAATGATGGGAATCCGCTCTCCAAGAGCATTCTCCGTTTCTTCAATCCACTTTGGAAGTTCTAGAAAGGTTGACTTCCTCGTTGTGTCGAAGACAAGAAGCGCTCCCTTGGAACCTCTGTAGTAGCTGCCTCTGATGAAATCAAAGCGTTGCTGTCCAGCCAAGTCCCAGACTAGGAGCTTTACTACCACATCACGGCCATTCGCATCTGGAACCGCGACGGTCTTCACCGCGAATTGTGAGCCAATGGTCACTATGTACTGTTCAGAGAACTTCTGTGTCAGAAACCGATTCACGAGAGCCGTCTTTCCGCTACCGCCAGCGCCAATCATGACGACTTTTCTCATGAAATCAAATTCTGACGATCTAATCACATCGGTCCCTCGCACACGAAACACTGGTTTGATGATTTACCAGAGACGGATTTGTGTAGGGTGACAGACCTGCCTCTAGTCTGTTTCTCGGATTCAAAGAGAGCTTGGGCCTTGTCCATATTTAGGCTTTTATGGCATTGAGTGACCAAACCGAGTGTATAGGGACAATATCGGATGGCGCCTATCCTGATGGAGAGCAGAATGAACTAGAAGATGTTATAACAGGTGTTACGGGGGTCGTACCTGCCGGGAGGACTTGATAGCATGCGTCTCATCACGGTCAAGATGAGTGAGATCTATGTGAATGGTGTTGATAGGTTGGTAGAGCTAGGTATGTATCCTTCACGAAGTGAGGCCATCAGAGTGGCGATACGTGATCTGCTACGTCGCGAGCTCTGGCCGGCTGAAGGCAGTCCGTTGTCGGTTTCGGAGGGCAACGGAAACAACCGGTAGATAAGAAGACGTTCGAAGCATGTTTCTATGTGTGAGCAAAGGCGTCCGATTGTACAAGAAACACACATTAATGCAATAGACGAGGAGATTTCAAACAGGCCCGTACACACCGGAGGTATCTGCCTTTGAATCTAAGAGTTCTTTTCAAGAGCATTAAATTCGCATTCCGTGCCAAGAGACGCGTTTTCACATTTATCGTCATCTATGCATTTCTCATTGTCATGGTTTCACGCGGACTTGCAAGTCCTGGAGAATGGTTCCTCTGGGTTTTTGCTGCATTCGTGTTGGCAACTTTGTACGCTATTATCATATCCCAATCCAGAGCGAAAGACATCGCGATTCTCAAGTGCGTTTCTTGGACTAACGCAGATATTCTCCTGGTGCTGATTGGAGAAGTAGTATTGGTTTCCATTACAGCATTCCTGATTGTGTTTCAGGTAAGTGTGGAGCTGCTCGGACTAGTTGCATACTTCCAGCCGGCGTTCGATGTCGGACTATTGACTGCGCTACAGGGTCTACTAGCCGTTCCAGCTGGAGACCTATTTGTCACTCTGTTCGTGATTGTGGTATTGCAACTTCCAGGGCTCTTCTTAGCACAACGTAGAGCCATGTTGATAGCCCCAATGAGGGCGCTCAGGGAGGAATAAGAGATGGCAAAACCGATAGTCCAACTTGAAGATGTCAACAAGGAGTTCGGGAGAGGCAAGAAGACGGTTGCCGCCCTCAGACACATCAACTTGAACATTGAACAGGGAGAGTTCATCGCAGTCGTAGGACCATCTGGCTGCGGCAAGTCAACACTTCTACACGTGATGGCAGGACTGGAACAACCAACCTCAGGACGTGTCCTACTAGATGCTGTTGATGTCACACTAATTGGTGAGCGAGATCTCCCAAAGCTGAGGGGGCAGAAGATTGGTTTCGTGTTTCAAGCATTTCTGCTCATCGAGGATCTCACTGCGTACGAGAATGTGGAGGCGGTCCTCTGGCCTAGTGAAGAACTCACCAAGGAGAAGCAGGAGCAGATGACGCTGGAGGTCTTAAGAGAAGTTGACATGTTAGAGAGACGTGATCACTTCCCACGACAGATGTCTGGAGGAGAGCAGCAGAGAGTTGCGATTGCAAGAGCATTGGTTAACCGGCCGCCCATTCTCTTCTGCGATGAGCCCACAGGCAACCTAGACTCCAAAATCGGAGAAACCATAATGAAGTACATCTCGGACCTTGCCAGAAGCAAAGGAATGACGGTGGTACTCGTCACCCACAACGAGAGCTTGACCAAGTTCGCGCAGCGTGTCCTTAATATGAAAGATGGGGCAATCCGTTGAACTTGGGCACCTGACTGACTCTGTATCCTGCTACTTGTGCGGAACAAAGATTTAGTAGTGGGCGCCGGCAGAGTTCGTTTGGCTCATAGGGAGACTAACGCAAGATGCAGAAGTCCAGCTGCAAAGAACAAGAGAAATCAGCTGCAGAAAAGGCCTCGAAAGGTATGAACAAGGAAGCCGCTGATCTCTTTCAATCTGCAGCTGATTGCTTCAAGAGATGGGAATCATTCGCAAGAGCAGCTGGCTGCTACGAAAGGGCGTACGAACACGCGATGCTCGTACAGGAGTATTCCAGGGCGGCTCGGGTCATGCTTGACGGGGGCTTCGCATGGATGAAGGAGGGTCACCATGACAGGTTTGAGATTGATTGTCAAATCGCCTCAGAGGCATATATCATGGCTGCTGAGAAGGAGAAGGACCCTTCGTACTTTGTGGACGGTTCGCTTTGTGCCATAACTGGCGGAGACCTTGACTTGGCCAAGAGGCTCGCCGATGCAGCCGCTGAAGTCGCTTCGGAGGAATCAAAGGAGCTAGTCATCTTCGCCTCGATGTTGATTGAATATCGTTTCGGCGATGCAGATTTGTACATCGAGGAAGTTCTCAAGAAGACACTGGACCCCGACTCAGTCAGAAGAGTGATGACCTATCTATACCTGATTCTAACTGGATTCATTCGCACGTCTCTGGAATCTGAGGCCGCTGTGACCATCGCCAGTCTGATAGAGAGCACTGGAATGAGGTGGCTTAGTCTCGTAAAGCTTGTCAAGAAAGGAATAGAAGAAGGTCTCATTCCCGCCTACCTAGACATGGAGTCAGAAGAGCTCGTGGTTGATGCAGACCGCTATGATATAGAAGCACTTGCTGAAAGGAAGGGGCCGATAATGAGCCGCGACCTCGAGGACCCGGGAGCCTGGGACCTCGATCTTGACGAGTAACCAAGCGGCAACGCTGTTTTTGGCTCAGTCCGAGTGGACACAGACAGTCACACAATCGGTCTCGGGAATTCCGACTGGAAAACGTTTTTAGTGCGATTGCCGAGATTCCCAGACTGCCGACCCCAAGGTTTTGGTGGTTCTATGACTGAAGGCCATAAGTGGTTGCAGTGCCCCGCCTGTAAGGAAACAATCTTCTGGGAGATTCCAATCAAGGCGCTGAAGGGTGTGAAACGCTTCCCTGTGGCCGTTGTTGTCAAGCATGAGGACCATTATCTTGTATGTTATATTGATAGCCACCATCAATTGGCGGATACAGAAGTGGCGATTGGATACACAGAAGGGAAGGCGGAAGAAGAAGAGTGACTCTTCTCACTCGATTCCGTTGTCAATTGCCCATTCAAGCACTCTTGATGCTTGAGCACTAGCCATACCCCAAGTCTTCAGTTTTGCCACCAGACTCCTTATGCCCGAAACCCAATCGACTAGGAGATCTCTAATCCTCTTCACGAGTTTTGGGTCCGGTACTTCTGCAAGAATAGGGAGCAGTTTGCCGACCCAAGTTTGTGACAATACGAGTAGGGTTTCCAGTCGAGCAATCCATTCCTCTCTTGGAAGCCCGGTCAGTGTCTGTGCGACGGCAAGGTGATAGTCGTACTGTGCTGTCAAGTATCTCAGACGCCAGCTTAGTATCTCCATGAGAAGTGTCCGATAGTCGGGGCTAGGGGCAGTCTTCATGAGAAGAGTCAAGAAGCGCTCACACATCTCGTCGGCGGACTGGCTGGCCTCATAGTAGAGAGCCATTGCCTGCTGGAACTCCTGCTTTTCGAGATGCTCATTAGCCTCTTTTACCGCATCTTTGAAGCGTTTGAGTAGGGTGCGCGTAGCGCCGCTCACCTTTGGTTTTTGTTTCTTCTTTGGTTTCTTGCTCACCAGCTTCACCGACTAGTGACACTGACAGGGGGTCACGAACCATCCCTGAATGCAGTGGTGTATACAATCCGGAATATCCCTTGTTTCACCTCAAACACAACAACCCCCCCTAAAAGATGTCTATGATGTCCTCACTTATTCCAAGCAGAATCATTAGGAATGTTCGGCGAAACTATGGGTGGCAAATTGCCTGCTTTATATTTCTCAGTGGCGTTTACCCAGTTCATGAACTCTGGACTTGGAGGATACATAGAGTAGAGGTCCTCCCGGATGCTCTCCATGCAGTTTGGAGTCGACCCTAGCATCTCGGCCATCGTCATCACTATGTTTTCAGCCTTGGACGCGGCGTTCTTCACCGGGTCAAGCCACTCTTTCCAACCCCTTGACCGCATCAGGTGGTGATCTACTACCAATATTGGCATGTGAGAAGCGAGTTCCACAAGGGAAGCTAGGGCTGCGTGTCTGTGGGCGTCCTCGAACCGTTTCAGGTAGACAGGTGGGCCGCCAACGATAGCTACATCAGGGTCGTCCGAGAGAATGAACGAAAGAGTATCACTGACTACTGGTCCTTGAACATCTGGAGCGAACAGCACTCGATTCTCCGCATGTTCAATTGTTGTGGCAATGACATATCCGAGGTCCGTGTCTATGGGACCATGAGGGAGAGGATGTGAATGACTGACAGTCGTTTCACCAAAAGAATACGATTGCCCATCAACCCACCTAATCTCCTTCGCAACCCCGCTCACATCCTTCTCAAAGAAGAAGCCCCTGCGTCTCTGAGATGCATTCACATTCTCCCTGTTGTCCTTCGCAAAGACAATCTTGTCTTGGAACATGTGTTGCAGTTCATCACGCGAGCTTAGATTGTAGCGGAGGTTAGTGAAACCAGGACGAACATGGTCATAGTGATAGTGCGACACAGAGAGGATGTCGGCCTTTTGGGCTTCTGTGTGTATCTGCTCTAGCGCTTTCATGAGCCTTTGATACTCTAGAGGATGTGGTTCCCTTCCCTCACGCATGGCCAATGCGGCGGAAGGGTCTAATAATAGCCTTACATCCGGAGTGGAAACCGTCGTGCATAGAGACCTAACACCCAGACTCTCGGATGCGACCGGAACTACGTCGATTTCTCCGATTCTCAATCTCTAGCCTTCCTGTAGTATCTCAGTGCATACCTTCCATCCTCGTGGACAAGCTCGGCTTCATAGAGAAGCGGTGATTCACATGCAGTTCTGAAACTGCTGAACATTCGCAGATCAGAGGGCACGAATTGGTCTTGCAGACTGTTCAATTCGTCAAGAGAGAAGAGTGCCAGCTCTCCTTCTCGGTGATTCTCTCGATAGTCGCTTATCTTCGCCGATCCGATGAAGATTAGGAAGTGTGCCGACAGTGTGTTATCAGCTAGAACGAGCCTTTCAGAAACTATGCCTCTATATTCGTAGGTGTCCACATTCTGTGTCCCCGTTTCTTCCATAATCTCCCTTTTCGCGGCGTCTGCTATGTGCTCACCAACACCGATCTTGCCGCCAATCATGCTCCACAGATTCTCGTAGGGAGGGTTCTTGCGCTTCAAGAAAAGGTACTGGTTGTTGCAGCGGACTATGGATATCGCAATTGGCACAATAGTGGACATGACAGAGACCTCTTTGCCCTCTTGAAGAGCTATCGATGGTCATCAGTCAAGGTTTCTTCTCGCTTTAAAGGTAGAGTAGAAGCGAAGATTCAAAGCAGGCAGCTAGGTCTTTCTGGATAGGTATCGGAAGTGAGTAGGATTCTCTCTAGTGAAGTAAGAACATCGGTACTGGCTCAGCTGACTCCGAGTGAGGATGAGATCAAGAAACAAGCGTCTGTCATTGAAACACTGAAAGGGGCACTGGAAAAGCACGCCGGGTCCGATGCATTCCAGTATTCATTCTTGGCCGCCCAAGGTTCGACAGGGAAGAAACAGACACAGCTAAGAGGTGCATCAGATATAGACCTCTTTGTGGCGCTAGATACGAAGTACTACAGAGAGAAACTAGACTTGGATGCTCGAGAGAGAAGCAGCGCAATTGACGAGCTAATGGAGAGCATGATTAGCGAGTGGTTCATTCCGGCAGTTGCCAATCTTGAGGTCCGGTCAGTACAGAAGACATTCTCACAACACCCCTATCTTTCACTGAACATGGCAGGATTCGACGTAGATGTCGTGGCCTGCTTTGATCTGTCGTCCGACGAGCTCGCTCAGAACGGGCCAATTACAGCGATGGACAGAACCATTCACCACACAGAATACGTTGTGAATCATCTGAACACTGCCCTCAGAGAGGATGTGAGAATACTCAAGTCTTTTGTCAGAACCAGTCGCACATATGGTGATACCTGTGCGGTTGGCCGGATGGGATTCACTGGATACGCCCTTGAGTTGCTGGTCATATCCACAGGGAGCTTTGATGCAGCTCTGGAAGCTATCCTTCGCCTCGATTGGGACCCCGTTGACCCCCTTGAGAGGAGCCTCCAGACTCTCAAACAGGATCCTACATTCAAGGACGATCACATTTTCATCATCGATCCAACCGATTCGAGTAGAAATGTCGCGGCAAGCTTCGATGAGAGAGCCTACGACCTACTCAAGATCCTGATACAGCAGCTTATCGATGCATCTCAGAAAAGCGATCATGATCAGGTGATGAACCTACTCTTGGAGAAGCCAATCCCAATTGCTCCTGTACCAGTCTGGTTTACAAAGCACTTCTTCGTTCGCGAGTTTGAGTCGGATGGGGAAGTCCACTATACTATCCTTAGAGACAAACTTCACAGCGCAGCCAAGAGGCTTGTCAGTGAACTCGAGCGTGAACCCACTGGTGAAAGACGGTTTGGAAAAGTAATCTCCGAGGTATACTTCGAGGGTAACAGATTCGCTGTTGGGTTCCTAGTTGAGGAAACTGAGATATCCAGCACCTACGAGAGAAGAGGACCGCCGCTTGACCTACAGGAGGCGGTAGACCGGTTCAGGGAAGTGCACTCGGACGCATTTGAGAGAGATGACTACCTCTGGGGGATAGAACGGAGGAAGTGGACAAAAGCGCAGAGCCTAATTGATGCACTACTTCAGGAGAATCCGGTCGAGGGACTCAAACGTGTTACTCAGAGTGAAACTTCTGCAAGATTGCAGCATGTAATCCACAAATACGTTCTGAGGGTGGAGGACGACTTCCCCATCTCAACTGTGCAAGGGTAAAAAAGGAGAGCATACTGCTTCCTGCTAGTGAATCATCTTGCCATCCGATAGCATCGTGTTGATTCATCAGCCCTCCACTGACACTCATGTCCATCCGTTTCCAAAACCCAATCTAGGGGCTTTTGACACACCCCTCAGAATACAGATGACCCTGAGGTACCTGGAGAACAGCGATGTTTCTGGGAGTTACAGGAAATCTGCTGCTCCTCGAGCAAGACTAGAGGACGCTCTCACTGTGCATTCCCCGTATCTTATTCACACGGTGGAGATAATGTCGAGAATCGGCAGCGGGGAGCTGGGAGACCATGCCTACGCCAGTCCTGACCTGCTCCGCTCGGCTTTGCACGCACTTGGAGGAGCAAAACAGGCCGCAAACGCAATTATGGAAGAAGAAACCAAGCATGCATTTGCCCTTGTACGTCCTCCTGGACATCACGCTACATCAGCATCACCAATGGGCCTTTGTTACTTCAACAACATAGCCGTCGCTGTTAGACTGCTGATGAAGAATCAGGGAATCAAGCGCGTTTCTATTCTGGACATTGACAGTCACTTTGGAAATGGGACGTCAGAGATCTTCTATGCGGACCCAAGTGTTCAGTATGTTTCAGTACACGAGTACGACTATGAGAACTTCGGGATTGGACACTATGAGGAGATTGGACATGGCGAGGGTGCAGGCACTAATCTCAACATACCCCTTGTGGAATCTTCTCCAGACACCTCTTATGAGTCAGTTGTCGACCGAGTAGTAATCCCCGCAATAGAGAGCTTCAGACCTGAGTTGATTGCGGTTTCAGCGGGATTTGACGCACACTATACGGATCCTGTAGGTAACATGAATGTTGATTCCAGAACCTTCTGGCTTCTAGGAAATACAGTTCAGAGACTTGTTCGAGATCTCAGCCTGCAAGGTTCATTCTGGGTTCTTGAAGGAGGGTACAATCCCTTTGCGCTTGGGCCTAGCATCCGTGCAAGTCTGGATGGCCTTCTAGGTGGGCCAGTTCCAGATTTGGAGGACCAGACAGAACGAGAAGAGCATGAGATGCTTGTAGACTCCAACAATCAGGTAATAGAGCAGGTGCTGGAAACTCACTCGAAATTTCTCTGATTCAACGTGTTGTGACATGACCCTTTATGCACAATGTTAAAAGGCCAAGCAACTTGGGCGACCCCAGAACCGCTAGTGGTGAAGTACAAGTGGGAAAGAAGAGAAAGTCCGGCGGGCGTAGTAAAGGTAGCTCTGGCAAGACCGGAAGTGTGCAGTGTTCAAAATGCGGCCGCATCGTTCCAGCTGATAAGGCAAAGAGATACACCAAACGTGTCTCATCAGTTGACCCGCAGTTGGCTCGAGAGCTCAGGCAACAAGGTAGCTTCATACAGACCAAGAGAATTACACAGACATACTGTGTTAGCTGTGCTGTTCACGCTGGCAAGGTCCAGATAAGAGAGGCCTCAAAGAGGAGAGACGTAAGGAAGCGTCGCTAAAACCACTTCAACATGCCCGACTTCGTAGAAGAGCCCAATCATAAAAACAACCCACAACCATAGCTGGTTCTCCAAATGGTGGACGGAAAAGGCGTTCTAAGGTTCATTCTGATTCTACCAAGTGTACCCGAAACGGGTAAGTTCAGCCTTCGGGATTTGCCCGGTTCAGGTGGAAGAGTGGATATTCTTTGTCGATCCCTCGCTGCCTGCTTTGACTGGGGTCCAACAACATGGCCAAAGACGATGCTGGAGTTTGTTGCACTCATAGCAAACAGAACAGCTCTTCGATTCCGAAACACTGCAGAAGCGCCTCCAAGAGGAGAGGTTCAGTGGGCAGAAGTGATTAGGAGAACATTGGGGGACACTGAAACTGACTTCGGGCGCTGTGAGAAATTGGGGCTCTCCGAGCTTTTGGCAAATCTCCCTCAGGGGCATGTCTGGGCGTTGGAGGAGACGGGTGAACCCTTTACGGAGAGCAGAATCACGAACCCCCAGGGCGAGAACAGCTTCATTATTGGGAACCATCGCGGCTTTGATTCCCGGACTCAACATATATTGGATGACCACAGCATTTATCGTCTATCTATTGGAAATACAAGCTACTTGAGTAGCCATTGTGTTGCGGCGATTAT
>JBHLOD010000254.1:0-3472 GCA_048940825.1 Promethearchaeota archaeon
TGCGTCTCCAGCATAGCTGTCGTAGTCATCCTCTGCATTCGTAGCAATCGGTTCAGTGTTCTCTTCACTGAGCGTGTCATAGGTCGCATCTGGTCCATCTTTTTGACCACCGAAATTGGAGTGAGTTCCTTTGTCCCCAACTCCGTCCACATTGGAGATGTTGTTGTCAACGTATTGCTCATCTGATGATGCCAGACTCTCATAATCCGTAGGGAATACGGGTCCTGGTCGCATCGACTCTATCTGCAAGGGATAGGTGTTTGATGTAAGCAGCAAGCCCACTATGATTGCGACAGAGAATACCAATGCACTGCGTCTTGTGTTCATCCGCCTACCCCTACTTCAGGCCAATCAAAGAGTATCAGCAAATCTATTGGAGACCATTCCATGGGTTAAGTCCTCTGCCTTGGCGTCAGGGCAGAGCAACAGTCCTTACATGGCCTCTTCAGGCTTCGACGAACTCGCTACCTCAAGTGCCGTTGATGAAACCGTTTATTTGTCTTACCTGAAACTCCTCCAGAAAGAAAAACAGTCCAGCGTGACGAAAAATCGGAGATTGGGGCGACTTGCGCCCCAAAACTCAGCTACTCTTCGTCTTCCTCGCCAAACCGTTTTGGCTTGCCCAGACGACGTGAGTCATCTATTCGCAGACGGCCAGGGTCCGGAGGTGCGGCACCGGGGTAGGTCTCCTTTGAGGGCTCCTCCAGCTCCTCCGCGATATCCTTGTCAACTTCATCTCGCTCGACGGGCTTCTCCTCCTTGCGAATCCTGTCAGCGACTCGCTCTCTTCGCTCAAAGAGAACGTAGTACAGAGAGGTGAAGGTTGCGACTAGTGGGAAGGCAAGAAGCTTCGCGATATCCCTAAACAGGAAGTTCTGGTAGATCTGCTCAGGAGTGGCTGCCCAGTTGAACCAGTCTGAAAGAATCGAACCTGGTGAGCTGGTAACAGCGATGACAGAGTCTACGAAGAAGAAACCGCTTGCCAGGAAGAAAGTCAGGAGAGGACCAAAATCGCGCGTTGCGATTCGGGACTCTTCAACACCTTCTGTCAGTGTAGTTCCGATTCCACTCAGTGCATACGCCAAGAAGAAGAACGACATCGCGATGTCAACAATCGTCATGGTCGGAGCGCCACTTCGACGCATCACATTGACCATGAAGTATCCTGAGTATATTGCGATAAAGACTGTCATGAGAGCGATGTTTAGAGCAGCTCCTCTGGCAGCATACCTGAAGAATGCCAACAGGGATACCAAAGCGAATAGGCCGAGTAGCCCAGCTGCCACCCACAGTAGGGTTCCGTGCGCAGCGAGATTGCTGACAGCCAGAGGGAATATGGACGTTATCAGCGTGCCGATTCCCATGAAGTCCTGAGGAATGAGCCAGAGTACAGCCAGTATCTCTGCGCCTAGAATGCCTACGCCAAAGATGAGCACGATGAAGCTGCCTATCCCTATGGCAATCCCACCCTTCTTAGGCTCAGCCAGCGTGGCGAGTCGAAGACTGGTTCTAGAGGAAAGGTATGCTTGGAATGCAATCCATCCGATCCAGCAGAATATACTGAAGAACAGTAATGCCTCCCTGCCAAACATATAGGACAGAACGACTGTCAAGGCAAACGAGATTGCCAGCCATACTACTCCCTTCAGCTCAGTGACTCTTCCGCGTCCACGTCTTGTGATCCACAGGCTGTCTGCTCCCACGCCCATTATCAAGGCGCCAAGGGCAAAGTAGATTGTACCTGTCGCACCTATGTAGACAAAGAATGTCACAAGTGTGAGCTCAAGGGGGGCTCCGACGTAGGTCGACATCAGTCCTGAGAACATGAAGGATAGAAAGATCGTAAACAGGAAGATGATCAGGTATGAAATGTACCGACGCGTCTTGAAGAAGACACGTAGGCCTTCAACCATGTTTGATAGAATTGGTATCTCCAAATGCTAATCCTCCCTTTCGATGCAACACGTTGGAACGAGGATTTAAGCTTTGCACAGGCCTCCCAGAATAGCGCGAGTGGTGGTTTGAGAGTGAAAAAGCCTAGAACCATGTAGAAGGCCTTAATAGGAAGTGTATCGTTTCAACATGCGTGGTCAGGTAGTCAGTAGGGCCTAGTTTTGTAACATGCCCTCATAACATAACTCCCCCCCTCCTACCACATTGTGTCCTGCTGACGCTGGCCACACCTCTACACGATGAGTTAGAACTGCCTGAAACCTCGGTCACACAATTAAAATAGTACGGTGGCTATAATCGGGAGTTAAGCAACGCGTTGATAGATATGTTTTGGTGCGTAGTCGAGATATGTTGCTACGCGAAGAACATGTCTGTGAATTAGGAATTGGAGAGAATATCAAATGGAAACTAGACAGATTGCCGCCATAGTTCTCATCGTTATAGTGGTTGCAGGTGTGGGCGTAGGAATCTGGCTGTTCTTGCCTCAAGCCCCAGAACCGCCATACGGTGAGTTGGTGATCGGAACGGTAGTCACACCCGGTGCTCCGGCTGGGGTCTCGGATGACTACATCATAAAAGTGGGAATCTTAGGCCCTATGACAGCGATACAAGGTGAAGGTCATTGGAGAGGAGCCTATATGGCCTGCGATGAGCTAAACACTGCAGGCGGTGTAACAATAGACGGTGACACGTACTATTTCGGGATTGTAGCCGAAGACACGAATGAGGCTTCAGCCAGTTTTGACCCATCCCAGGGAGTGGCCGCAGCACAGAGAGTCCTTACTGACGACGGCGCCCAATTCGTACTTGGGGGATTCAGAACTGAGTCTGTGGATACCTATCTGGGGACGGTAATGGCCGCGAAGAAGCTCTTCATGAGCTGTGGAGCTGCAACAGACCTGTTTACTCAGTATGTGAATACGACGTATGATACGTACAAGTATTTCTTCAAGGTCACCCCGATCAACTCCACATCGCTAGGAGGCGAGATACTTCATTTCCTGGCCGCACTCAAGCCAATCATGCAGGGTGCGCTCGGAAAGAACATAAGCCAAGTCGCAATCATTCGCGAGGATCTTGCATGGACAATACCGATTAGTGGTGCCCTCAACCTCTATTTGGGTGCCTTCGGATACAATAAGACAATAGAGATAGCGTACCCGCTTACACAGGGAACGTCCACGGACTTCGCCACATATTGGTCGCAGATTGAAGCCACTGGAGCACAGATCACGATTCCAGTGATTTCTGGAGAAGGCGGACTCTCGATGACAACCCAATACGCAGCCCTACAACCGGGGTGCCTCATTGCGGGCATTGATGTCCAGGCACAGCTGGCTAACTACTGGAATGAGACTGGTGGTGCCTGTGAGCACGAGGTCCTTATCCAGACAATGCATCGCACAAATAAGACAACGAGGTCAATAGCTATGTGGGATAGTTTCATTGACCACTACGGGGCCGAACCACTCTATACGGCCGTCGGTGCCCATGATGCGATGTATCTTTTGCACAAAGG
>JBHLOD010000255.1:0-3468 GCA_048940825.1 Promethearchaeota archaeon
GTTTCCCCCTGAGCTAGACTCCACTCGTGACGATGAGTGCTCAATGTTCCGGTGAGATTATCAATCCAGATGTTATACTCCTCAAGTTCTGTCGCAGCAAAGAACCCTGACCCAAGCCGTTCCCAACTTATCAAGCGTGCCTCAATCCAGTCGACGCCGCCGGAGGAGCACCGCCATACCTCCCATGTCTGATTTAGCGGTATGGCCACAACACCATGCCATCTCAGTTCACGGGACGTAGCAAATGTACCCGTTACAACTGCTCCAGCATGAGCCCCAATGACCTCCCGATCGGGAGTTGTTCCCTCGAACATTATGGTCATCTCTCCCGAACCACTAGGTGAAAGCTCAGCATTGCTTCCGTTTCCGGGAGGATCATAGAGCACATAGACAGGGACCCATGACTGAGTTGACGTGACTCCAATCATCTCCTGGCAGGGTTCGCTGAACAGGGGTAGTAGGCCCACCAAGAACCCCGCCGTGACTATCACAAAGAGAAGTGCCCATAGAAGAGCAGGGCGTCTTGCTGTCTTGGAGCGGGCTGAACTCACTCCGGAATCGCGCGCAGCGGCTATCCTTCCCATTGATTCCTGCACTTCCTACAAGAATAGACGAAACGGGCCCTGATACCAAAAGACCCCGGATGCATCTCCCTGCCAATCTCCTCGCTGCCACATCTAGGACACTTCAATCTGTTCTCTTCAAGAGCCCGACCATCTCTTCTTAGTGGTTCATTTGGTTGTCCGACTGGGGATTCGGCGTTCTGCTCCCACCACATGTCCGGTTCGGCTTGATCATCAAATGGGGTCTTCGGTGCAGGGTATGGTGTAAACCACAGAAAGACTAGCGCACCCACAAGCATCAAGGGAGTCGGGATGATTAGATAGGGCCACATGAACAACGACAAGAGAGAATTGAGCAGCACGAGGGGATTCTCAGCCAAAACGCCGACCAGAATGGTCCGGTTTCGAGTACTCCACCCTCGGTAGTAACGAACCATCTGATAGACAAAGACCACTCGCAATATCCCGAAAGGAAAAAGCACAATCCACTCCATTAGACCGAAGGAAAGAAACCCACTCCCGGGCCCGGCCTTCACAAAGATCCACGTAAGAGCCCAAAACGTAGTTTGTCTTGTAGTTGTGTCGAGAGAAACGTTGAAGGGCGCAAAGAGAGCGAGCGCGCCCACAATCATACATACTATTCTGAGGTCAACTGGAGCCTTTGTAGAGCTTGGATGTGCGCCTTGCTCACTCACATCTGGCCCTCCATTACGTTCACGAACTACCGATTCGATAGATTCAGTCGTATGTGCCTAATAGTAGGGATGGGTCCCCAATATAGCCTCCCATCAAGCAATGAACGTACCAGAAGAGAGAACCAGTCGGATCAACAAGTTGAGAGCCTGACGCCATACTTGGATACTGGCCCACGCAGCGGGTCTTCTTCTTCTTGAGTTTATAGACGTTGTGGTGAGAATCAAGACTGATTAGATGAATAGAGTTATTTCCAGCCTTTGGGCACACTGTCAATCTCGGAACTCTTAATCACTGTTCTCAAAGACCAGAGTGTGGCCCCCCGACTCCTTGAGCTGGATGATGACGACGATTCCTTGCCGGACTTTCTTGATGAATCTCCTTCTTCCAAAGGTCAGGATGACTACGTCTTCTTGGGGTTGCTTCAGAAGTCCACATCAGGGGCAAAGCTGAAATCGAGAAGACAATCTGACAGTCCTAGTCAAAACAGGCAGTGGACCTGTGCAAAGGAACCATACAGGAAGTGGAATTGTTGAAACGGGCGTCAGCTGACGAGATATCAACGACAATCTGGACTCCCATCCGTATGGCTGCGTTTATCGGCATATGGTCTCTTGTAACACCATTCCGGATCCAGATTATACATACATTCGTCGAGGAGTTACATCTGAACTCATCGAGGGTATACATCTGGGCTGGGGCTTGGGGCTACGGCAGTGTTACTCCATGGACCCACGATCCTCTCGTGTTTGACCTCTTCTACACTTTCGCCATGCTTCCGTACTACTCAATTGGACTGGCCATCGCATGGTTGGTCTGGAAATGGGCTCGAGTTGGAAACCTAACCAAGTCGCAGTACATAGAGAGAATCCTTCTGCTGCAGGTGGTCTATATGATATACGTGTGGCTGCTCTTTCCCTGTCCATATTCAAGTCCTTTAAGCAGCACGTTGAGCACATGCATCCCAACACCTACGTCCGGGATAGTCGCGCTACCCTTTGTAACCAAGGTGGTGAAAAAGATCTCATCACCGTGGTAGAGCAATCTGCCATGCTGCCCGCATGCAAAAGATACTCTGACCGGTTGGTCATGATGAATCTCCTTGTCCTGCATGTGTCATGGTACATGCTGCATGCTCCAATCCTCTGTAGGGTTCAGAGCTTATGAGGCACCCAAGTGATTCTAATGCAGACGTCTACGATTACGTCTTCGCGCCTACACCGGTAAATCGCAGACAAGAAGGAGAAATCCCGTCTGTCTGACACCATCAGGTGATGAGAACAGATAAGCGTAAATTGGTATCTTCCAATACATACACGTGGCATGATTGATAGACGTTCTACTGATTGCAGGAATCTTTCTGCTAGGTCTAGGCCTATATGCCTATGCTAGACACTCCCAACGTATCAGTGTCGAGGAGGAAGTCCATCTAGAAAAGACCACAACCTCTGAGCAGCTTAGACTCTCCAAGCAATACGACATTGGGTTCTTCGACGGCGAGTCTGAGCAGTACGCGGAAGGCTATTCTAGGCTGCGACAGGTGTCGGGTGCCTAGCTCCGAGATTAAAGGCCTGCCAGGCAGATTTCTGCAGTTGATAGCATATGTCTTCGGATTTCTTCTGGACCATGGGCCGCTATGTGAAGCCCCTCAGTTCGTAGAGATTGTGGTGGAACCTTCTTGAGCAGGTCGTAAGCCATATGACGAGAGCACATGTAGTGCCAGACATCGCCGGGACATAGGAGTGGGTGATTTGAACGACCAGCTGCCTCTTGACCTATCTAGTATTCGTCTGATGCAACGGCCAACTGGCCGGAATAGGTCCAATAGATAACATCATAAGGAAACTCTCGCGGCAAAAGAGTACAGGAGTACCACGAAAAAGCTGCTTTTCAGAATGGTTTCTTTGAGGGTTCAATCCAACATCGCACTCCACGGAAGATCACGCTAGTTTTGTAGGACCTGTTATTCTCAAGAGAGAGTATATACAATGAGTTACGACGACAGAGAGCCTATTGAGGCTACGGTGGCTGAATTGAAGCCACGAATGAAGAATGTCACCATTTCCTTCAAGGTTATGGAGACTGGTGAAGAACGCGAGGTCACTTCCCGCAATGACGGAGAGAGCCATCGCGTACTGGACGCTGTAGTTGGAGATTCAACTGCGGTTGTATCAGTACCCCTTTGGGATGCAAAGATTGACGAAGTGGAGAT
>JBHLOD010000256.1:0-3454 GCA_048940825.1 Promethearchaeota archaeon
TCTTCCCATTCTGGCCCCTTTGTTTGTTGCATTCGGTGCGTTGTTCGGGATGGCTAGAGAAATCGTCGAGAGCGAAGGTACTTCGGCAGAGGGCGTGTTCACTTGGTACCGTAGGAAGTTCTTCTCTCTTGCAGCTGGGGGAATCATTCTCTTCCTAATAGTGATTGGACCGTTAGGCCTAGCTGTCTGGTGGATCTTGGTCTACTATCCTATGCCCTTTGGCATGCCATTGCACATCGAAATTACCCTTGAGGCCACCGCTGTGGTATGGCTAATCATGAGCAGTGGTATGCTGTCAATGGTGTTTCCATCTATCATAGATGGTCACTCGGCCCTGGGAGCGGTGAAAGAGTCTGTAGTGCTCTGCTGGAAGTACTTCGATCGAGTGATCAGCACATGGCTTGCTTTCATGGGAATCATCATCCTACCTTGGATTCCAATGATTCTGGACGCAATCAGTCCAATATTCCATATCGAACTAGCCGCTTGGTATGTTTTGCCGTTGACGCTTTTCCTCCTTTTCATTGCTATACCGGCGCTTGCTATAGGAGTCACTCGAGTCTACCTCATTCTCACTAGTGAGGACGATTCCGAGGATGAGCCGGGTTTCTTGGAAGGAAACTGAAGGGCGCGCCTCATTTCAATAACCTAGACCTTCATGTGAGTCAAACGACCATATTTTATTAACCATACAATGAAGTAAAAACGTTTGTATAGGTGCCGAACGATGGATGTTTGACAATCGTCAAACTTTTAAGTAAATGTTCCATACCCATACCTGTACCAAACTAAGAGCCGCGCTACGAAGTGAAGCAACATGGTAACAACTCTCAAGCAGCACGCCAACGAAATCCGTCCAGAAGGACTCGCGGATCGAGTCTTTGACGGCCTTGACTCAAGCCTTGCACCCCTCGGATATCTTGGTGAAGTCCGTGAAACTGCAAAGTCGATGAGCCCTTGCGCGACAGATAGTTTGGAAGTTTGACAAATCAAGGTGTAAACAATGTCTACGTCATTCAACACGATTGTTGACGATCTCAAGTCGAGCTTCAAGCTCGCCAAGGACAACATCCTCAGCTATTTCCTAGCAAACTTAGGAATGCTGATTGCCGTTGCGCTCTTGTTGGGACTAGTAATAATACCGATTGGCCTTGTCGCAGTCTTAGCGATTGGGACCAGTCATGCCGCGTGGGAAGCCATAGGCCTTGGGCTGACAGCTTGGGCTGAGAGCAACCCTTGGGCTGTTGGCGGTGTGGCAATTCTCTTTGTCATTCCGCTTGTAGCACTCTTCTTGACTGTGGTCGGTTCAATCTACGGCATGAGCAAGGATCTCATCGCTCATGGTGAAACCAAGGCCGAGCGAGCGTTCTCTTGGTTCAGGCACAAGTTCCTGACCTTTGCTGGGGCAGGAGTCATTCTGACCGTAATCATCATCCTACCTCCTGCGGTTGTCTGGGGATCTGTGTCCATACTCATGGGTTACACAATCCCAGTTTCTCTCATGCCTCTCCTCTCAGTTTCTACATTCGTCTGGGTCTTCCTTACGGTCGGACTCTGCGCTATGGTGTTCCCCGCCATTACATATGGTAAGGGAGTCCAGGATGGCTTCAAGGAGTCTTTCCAGCTGGCACGAGAGCGCTTTGACCATGTCTTCGGACTACTGAGCGCAATAGTCATTCTGGGTGTTGTGTCCTATGGACCAGTGATTATCTGGGGTCTTAGTCTACCTATTGGGGGTGTGCTTCCTCCTTTTGACGTGGTGTCCATTTCAATCATGGTCTGGACAGTTCTGGTAACTTTCCTTTGGCTGTTGGTCCTACTTCCCATGACGATAATCGCATTCACGAAAGTCTATGCCGAGATGACCGGTGGTCAGGTGGCAGCCCAGAAGCCCTTGCCAATTCCTCTAGTGTAGGAGGCTTCTGATTTGAGAGTGCCTCGAATGACTTTTCTAAGAGGCACCCTCTACCATTTTTTCGGGTGATACAATGAGCAGCAAGAACGCAAGCATTGGAGTATTGCTGGAGGACCTCAAGGTGAGCTTCAGGTTCGCCGTGAAGAACTTCTTGTCTTTCCTTCTCGGGATGATTGGTGTCATCATCGTGACTCTGATCGTAATGATCGTTGGATTCGCAATAGTTTCAATTCCCCTTCTCTTTGCACTAGGTGGGCCTTCGGGATTTGTGGCCTTCTTTGAATATCTGGGGGTAGCACTAGAGAGTGCCTTCACTCCTGCGCTAAATCCCGCTACTGCCAGTGTTGGATTGTTTGCAATCGTTCTCATGGTAACCCCATTCTTTGTGGCTATAGGCGTAGTCTTCGGGATGGGCAGAGAGATTGTTGAGAGTGCAGGAACCACAGCTGAAGGTGTCTTTGTCTGGTATCGGAAGAAGTTCTTCTCTCTAGCCGGTGGTGGAATTGTCATATTCACTATAATCGGCTTGCCGCTTTTCCTAGTATATGGTGGTCTCTTCTTGGGAGGTTATGTGGTCACAGGTCTTCCTGCAGCAGTCCTTGCCTTCCTAAGCACAATCTGGATTCTTCTTTCCTCGGGGATGATGACGATGGTATTCCCCGCCATTATTGACAACCACTCTGTTGTGAACGCAACTCGTCAGTCAATTCGCCTTTCGATTAGGTATTTTGACAGAGTGTACTCCACATGGATTGCGTTCATCATAATCATCATCGCCATGTTCGCACCATTTGTTGTTGCGATGGCCACTTTCCTACAACCTAGCTTCGGGATTGATTTCATAGCTCCAGCAGCTTATGCCGTCATTGCTGCATTTGTTCTGCTACTGATTGTGCTCCCTGCGTTGGTGATTGCTCTAAGTAGACTTTACATGATTCTTAGTGGCATCGAGGTTTCAGATGTACCCAAGGTTGAGCCCAACGTAAGTCTTGTCGGAGGTATGTGAACCGTGGAGAACGGATCAACTACTGTGCCCATGAAGGACTTAGAGGTCATCATGGACACTAACAAGATCAAGGTTCTCTTTGAGCCGACTAGAGCAAGTATTGTCTTTGAGTATCTGGTAAACCAGGCGATGACGGTCAAGCAGCTGTCGGAGAAGCTCAATCGGAATCCGGGTACGATCCTACACCACATTCAGAAGCTGCAAGACATAGGTGTTGTAGTTCAAGAACGTACTGAGATGACCACAACTGGCATAGTTCAAAGGTATTATCGCGCGACAGCTAAAGAATACCGTTTAGGCATCGGTGGAATGATAGAAGCAAACGGTGGGGTTGCGCAGTTTGCCAAGGACCGCCTCAGGTCCATTGTATCAAGCCTCTCGGTCTATGGTATCGAGATTCCAGAGGCTCAGGTCGAGGAGGCTATGGACGTTCTGAGGAGGTTGATTGAACGGGAGAATGCTGTGAACTCAGAGCTGCCCATTGCAGACGAGAAGAGGCATCGCAAGCTACCTCCCACTGTTCGAGGCGATGC